>CAZVPY010000044.1:0-10283 GCA_964629135.1 uncultured Thermotogaceae bacterium
ATCTCAGGCTCAACAACAACGTTAGGACTGTTCCTTAAAGATTCAATGTTTCGTCAGAATGCTGATTTCATCGCTTACTCGCAGTCTCTGTTTGTTAGTCTTTTTATTCTGATAATGTTTTTTAGTATTCGTAAAATTAGAACGGGGAAAAGTTATTTTCTTTTCATTGCACCCCTTATCGACTGTTTTTTATTCTGTAATCTATCAAGTACAGTTGGGTTATTGCTGTTTAGCATTCTTTTTTTTACAAAACGACTCAATCGCTTATGTTTGCTAATTCCAATGGTATTGACTTCTTTTATTATTGGGGAGTTAACTCCTGGTTTATTGTTGTTGGCCCTTCTGTTCTTTTTTGAGGAGAAACGGCTTTTTGCTTATCGTATATTAAAAAGAATTTGGAATAAGATAAGTGATCTGTCGGTTTTACTTTGGTTAGTGATAACGATTTTGATCCTTTTCAATTTCATCAAATTGTCTTTTTCTGATCCACTTTATATTCCCGAATGGAATGAATTTCCAACCTTTACAGTTGGGAACTTTACAGCAGTCTTTTCTGATGACTTCCAGACGAATTTACTCAATAGTACTTTAATTGGGTTGATGTCAGCCTTATTGACCCTGTTGATTGTTTTCCCAGCAGCCTATCAGGCTGTACTAAAAAAACGTATTTTTTCAGGTTTGAATTCACTGATCATTCTTTCTATGGTCTTGACCGGTATGAATACAATCGTACCGTTGTTTCTGATTTTCAAATTGTCTGGCTTGATTGATACGCTTTTTGGTGTGATACTGATTATTGTCAATCACGCCGTTCCTATTGCCTTTTTAATCGCCTACGAGGATATGCGGAAGATTCCACACACCTATATTGATCAAGCAAAAATCGAAGGTGCGTCAACTCTCACCACTTTCCTCAAAGTGATTTTTCCACAGATATTACCCGTCTCTCTTATCGTTTTCATCAAGGTGATGATAGATGGTTGGTCCAGTTTTACAGCACCACTCATTTTTATAACCAGTCAGGATAAATACCCCGTATCCCTGAGACTGTACACTTACGCAGGCAAAGATGCCATGATGTACCCTCAATGGGGCAAATTTGCAGCTGGAAGCCTTATTTCATTATTGATCTTATTTCTGATGATTTTCCCATTAAGGAGAGTGTTGTTTAAAGGTATTTATCGTTCTTGGTCAGATGAGCAGATATGAAAAAAGCCGGTAAATATACCGGCTTTTAATGGCGGAGAGAGTGGGATTTGAACCCACGTAAGGGAGACCCTTAACACGCGCTCCAGGCGTGCGCCTTCGACCGCTCGGCCATCTCTCCAACAGATGGGATTATATCATACTGACTTTTGATGGTCAAGAAAGATTTAATAAATATAATTGAAAGTATCAATAATATGGTATTACTTTTCGATGGTTTCAAGCATAAGATTGGATATTTTCTCAAGAAAGCTCTTTTCATGAGAACCGATAACGTTAATCTCTACTTTGTCGTAAATCTTTTGGCACATATTATAGGTTTCAGGAATCTTTCCAAGAATCGATTCTGAGTTAGTGGGATTAATAGCATTGTCATGAATAATAATGACAATAACAAATGGATTTGATTCCTGGGGATCGGACATGGTAATAAACATGGCACGCGCATCGGAAAATTCTATCATTTCTGTTTTTTGTACAGAAAACTTTTCAATTACAGGTTCCAATAATTTTTCAAAATCTTTGAGTAAAGTGTCTTCGTTAAAAGTGTCATTTTGGATTATGGTGGGTTTATTTGTAAGCTCAGTACTTTCTCCAGTTTCTGTGGGAATATCTTGATACCAGGAGAGTTGATTTGTGAAGTCTTTTTGATTCCCTTGATTGAGGTTATCGTATAACATGACGGTTAACTTAGAACTTGTTTCTTTTTCCAGTCTAATAAATTGCATGCTTTCCTGTAAAAGAATTACCCGATAGGTGCAATCATCCAAATACATCAAAACATAGTATGCAGGTATTCCGGAGTACTGAATCTCTGTTAGTTGAATATCGATGATTTCTTTTTGAATATCTTCCAAATAAACATCTTCCAAATCTTTCATCATATCTTCCATCAGAATCTTTTTTCCGTCCAGGATGATAAATCCTTCATCCTGTTGTCTGTACCATGTCACTCGATATGGCATTTTAAGCGAAACGATTTTATCATGACCGTTTCTCATAACGTATTCATACCGGTATCTTGCTGATTCACCGGTTTCCATCATGATTCTGGTTCCGCTGATACAACTATTTGAATAAGATTCAATTATTTCATTGATGAACAATTCTTTGTCGAAAGAAATTTCGCTATGGATTAATGAGTTTTTAGTTTTGTCTTCATTTTCAACGGTTTCAGAAAATAAAATGGCAAACAAAAATAAAAGGAAAACAATCGTAACAAAATTTTTTTTATTCTTCCCAAGAGGCATTAAATCACCCACAAGATAATATAATAATTTTTAATTCAAAAAGTTAAATCTTTAATTATTCTTTTTCTCCATCGTTGATAAGGTTAAATATCTTTTCTGTCCTCGTCTTGACATCTCCTGATGCATTTTTTACACCAAGATTTAAGTCGTTTTCGGAATTTTGTGCGGAGTTAAGCATTTCAACACTCTTGTTAACGATGGTCTCATAGCGCTGGTTGACTCGATTGAAATCCATAAAGGTCTTTGAACCGAAAAATCCAATGGTTAAGATTGCAAACCCAGCTGCAATTTGGTAAGGAATGTTTTTTCTTCTCTTGACCCTTTTTAAAAACATCTTTTTTCCTTTTTCACTTGAACTGTAAGAGGCTCTAATCTTTTGATAGTTCATAACCTCTTTGTAAGAAAGAAAAATGGAATGACAAGCCTCACATTCCTTCATATGCTCCCTGAATTCCCTTATCTCGTTCGAGTTCATTTCATTGTCTAGATATCTGTCCATATACTTGTCTCTGAACTCATTGCAGTTCATCCAAATACCTCCTTAAAGCTAATTTAATCCCCAATACCATGCTGCTCCAATAATTTCTTTAATCTCTTTCTTGCGTAATAAATCCTGCTTTTTACAGTCCCTAAAGGCTTATCCATAATTTTGCTTATTTCTTCGTAATCAAGCCCCTCAATATCCCGTAAAGTAATAAAAAGGTTATCCTCTTCAGATAATTGACTCAATACATTTCTAAAGTCCTCTATCCTAAGTTGTTTCCTGATGTCTTCTTCAATATCAACCTCAGATGCCGGTTCTCCAATTCCTCCACTTTCATCATCTTCAAAATCTGTGAATGTTTCGGATCTTTTAGAATATTTCTTTAATGTGTCTTTGCATACATTGACGGTTATCCGGTACAACCATGTTGAAAATGCCGAATCACCCTTGAACCTTTTAATGCTTTTATAAATCCTAAAAAAAACCTCTTGGATAACATCTTCCACATCGTCTACATTTAAATAAGACCTTGCGATACCACCAACCATACTTGCATATCGGTCATAAAGGGCCTCATAGGCCCATATCTTCTTTTTTTTAAGGGCTTTGATAAAATCTTTTTCCCCTTCGCGTATCTCCTGAGGACTTTTTTCTTCGTTGTTTTCGTTGGAAAACACGCGCGTTTCCCCCCTACATAGGTTTAGACTAAGAAAACTCTTAAAAGTTCAAACTATTCGCTAAACCAATCAATTATTTCCTGGGCTACTCGTTCTTTTTCGACATCATTTACAACGACATGAGGACTTTTTTCCAATATAACGTGTTCTTTTATTTTTGAATTAATGCCATTTTCAATGATATCTAAAACTTCCACAGGTACTGTTTGATCATTTTTTGAAATGATAGTTAAGCATTCAGAGTGAACCTTTGGCAACCGAGCTTTGGCGAGGCGTTGTAACTTCAATAAATCTCTTGCCTTTGTAGGCCAGTCATAATCCCAGTATTCACTTTGAAGTCTTCTTAAATGCTCTTCTTCATGCTTTTCACTTACCGGCCTCTTGATCTTCTTCAAAAATAAACCGATCAACGGTGTTAAATAAATCAAGTTGTTGGAGGCCTTTAGAGCCGGTGCAGCCAATGCTATTTTTTTAGGATTAAACAATGAGGACAATAAAAGTGTTAAAAGACCCCCCATTGATAATCCACAGCAAAATACATCTGAATACTCCCTTTTAAGATTGATATAAGAATCTACTACCTTTCTGAGCCATTGATTGTAATTTGAATTTAGAAAATCGATATGATTGGTTCCGTGTCCGGGTAATCTCGGGATATAAACTGAAAACCCTGCTTCGTGGAGTCTTTTTCCCAAATACAACATATCATGGGGTGAACCCGTATAACCATGGATTAAAAGGATACATTTGTCGTTCCCACGTAAAAAATGTTCCTGGCATTCCGATGCGGCCAATTCAATATCTTTAGGTATTTTGTCCATCCACATATTAACCGTTCTCCTGTTCATGCTCTTGAGAGAGGGAAACATATTTTTGCGCATGTTCTTGAAGGTCTTTTTGAGAATTTTTCAATTTTTTCTTCAAAACACAAGGTGTACCGGCATACAAAGTAGAAGGTTCGCAGACTTGGCTTTCTTTAACCAAAGAACCTGCAGCAATAATTGTCCCTGTCTTAACAACTGATCTGTTTAATATGATGGCACCAATGCCGATTAGCACATTGTCTTCTATTTGACAACCGTGTAAAATGGCATTATGACCCACGGTAACATTTTCACCCACAATGGTTGGTACACCTGTATCGGTATGTACGGTAGCGTTGTCTTGAATGTTACTGTTTGGGCCTATTCTGATTGCAGCCATATCTCCCCTTAAAACTGCTCCATACCAAACACTTGCCCCTTTTTCAATCACAACATCACCGATTATGGTTGCTGTTGGTGCAATAAATGTATCCTTATGGATTGTGGGTTTTTTACCTTTATAGCTTAAAATCAATCTGACCCCTCCTACATCTCTCTATATTCAGCTACGTGAAATGTGTTTAGTTTGTTGTTGGTACTTTCATGCCAATGACAAATGATCGGTTGAGCAAAATCCCTTTTCAAAAAGCCGGCTTCGATTCGCTCTCTGGCTGTTGGGTTTCGATATATTGAAGGATTGGCCAGTACTTTTAATTCCAAGGGTGATGTAACCAGTTTTACCTCATTTATTGTTTCAATTTTTTGAAGCCTTTTTTGGATTTCTTCTGTCACTTCTTTCTCAGGCAACGGTTTGATATTTATTAAAGCGATATTAGAACTAAGTGGACCAATGATCTTGACATTTGCCAATTGAGCATTAAATCCGATGTTTTCCAGTATATCCAAAAGTATCTCGTTAGATAAACAAACACTATGGCCATGATAATGGGGAACGACCAACATCTTTAACAAGTGCTTCGCCTTACATCCTTCACGATGAACGGATTCGCCAATTTTAACTCTGGATTGATCCACTTTATAATAAGATAAAACGGCTTGAATGTCACTTTTATCCAGTTCTAAAAAGGGTGCATAAACCCCGTTCATGATTTTGAACCCGTACTCGCCCCAGCTGTCAGATAAATTTGCACCAGTTGCTGTCAAAAGTCTTTCATCTTTCAAAGCGCATTTTACACCAGCAATCTTTACCTTTTTGGTACATCTGTTACAAGAGGGTCCGTTCCTTAATACCTTTTCTTGAGTGCTTCTCATATCTACAAAAGTTAAATTACATTTTAACAATTCAGCTGTTTTTAAGACATTTTCCAACGTTTTTGAATAAGTGTACGGCCCATAAATGACGTGAACCAACTGTAAACGCCCATGTCCCAAAGCATCTGCACAAACATAGGCCAAAGCCGTAGAATCTACCCCACCAGAAAACCCCAATAAAAGTGGGTATTCAGTAACATGAGTTATTATATCATCTTTGATTTTTTCTATCAGTTGTCCAATCTCTTTTGTATCAGTCAAATACCTTTGCCCCCTGGGAAGGATACACCTGATAGAAATTAAACTCGGTTTGATAACGCTTGTTATATTTGATATTCAAAAGGTCAAACTCTGATGCACTGAGATCTCTTTCAGCTAAGAAGATAATGCTTCCTCCAAAGCCACCTCCCATAATCCTAGCACCTCGTACAAAAGGCATGAGATTTAGTTCCTCAACCAGGAAATCACATTCTTCACAACTACATTCATAATCGTCTCTTAGACTGATATGAGTTTGATTTAATAATTCTCCAACCTCTTTATCATTTCCATTTTCAAGTGCTTTTATGCAGGATAAAACACGTTGGTTCTCGGTTAGAACGTGTTTAGCTCTTTTATATTCCACATCACTGAGCTCTTTTCGTTGTTGGTTTAAGATGTCTAATGTAAGTGCTCTGAATGATTTTTTGTTTAACTTGTTTAAAGCACTTTCGCATTGCGAACGTCTTTTATTGTACTCTCCGTCACCAAGTGAATGATGGACAGAGGAGTCTAAAATATAAAACTGAGAATGGGTTAGATTAATGGGCACATAGTCATATTCCATGGTCATGGTATCTAAAAAAACAGCTTCTCCTTCTTTACCCATAACAGAAATAAATTGGTCCATAATGCCGCATTTCACACCCACAAAATCATTTTCAATCTTTTGCGCTAATTTATAGATGTACTCTTTTTCCAGTGACAATCCCACATAATATGAAATAGCCATGATTGAGGCGACTTCTATTGCAGCACTACTTGAAAGCCCAGCGCCTATTGGAATGTTTGATTCTACTTCGATGTCCAGGGGGGGGATGTGTAGGTTGTATAAAGTCGTTAAAAAATAGATTGTCCCCTTTATGTAATCCGTCCAATCACCGTTTTGAGATAATTGATTTGGCTCAAACGTCTTCGTCCCAAACCACTTAGATGTTATCCTGTGTGTTTTTTCTTTTGATTCCGATACATGAATCTTTGTGGCCTTATCAATGGCAAACGGGAGTATAAAACCATCGTTGTAATCCACATGCTCCCCAATAATGTTGACCCTTCCAGGTGCCTTTGCGTACAAAAAACCCCCTCCTATCGATTGTTTCTCCTTCTATTTTACCATGAACATCTTCCGAGTTGCATAGGAAGATATTTTTTCAGTTTATGATTTGGTTTTTATTGAAAAGGTTTTGCTAAAAGAAAAGTTGGCAGAAATAGAAACAGCCTGATTCACCCTGATCAATGCCAATTGCTGTATACTCGTAGCGTTTTAAAAGATTTCGCCGATGAGTGGGGCTGGAAATAAACTTTTGAAAGGCTTTTTTTGCAGGATCCAAACAGATTGGGAAATAGCAGCAATTTTCTGCAACTGAAAGAAACCCAAAATTCTTGCTTTTTAGTTCGGATTCTTGCTTGAGATAATCCATGATGAGATCAGCACGTTGGTTAAATCCTTTATGAGCCAAATACTTATCCTGTTCAGCCTGATTGCTTGCATGCATTTGGGCGATATAGGAATATCTTAGTTCAAGTTTTTCCAGTCCACGATCTTGTCGATAGTCATTAATATGTTCAAGGAATTGCTGACGAATTTCTTCCAAAGTGACTTGTTCAACGGTTTCGGATATTGTTATTGAAATACAGCTAAAGAATAAAAGTATTACTGTTAAAACAGAACGCATGTATATCACTACCTTTTACTATGAGGCATTTAAGTCACATCCCTTGGTTCCGCTGCTGCTTTAAATATCTTCAAGAAAACGATCAAAACGAATGATAAAATAGAATGTGCTTCCTTTACCAAAGACACTTTCAACTTTAAGTGAAGACCCCATGTATTCTAAAAGAGAATTGGAAATTGTGAGACCCAAACCAGTACCGCCAAATTCTCTACTGATGGAATTGTCGGCTTGGGTGAAGGAATGGAAAATTTCCGATAGTTTGTCCTTCTGAATACCGATTCCGGTATCAGTAACAGAAAACCGACAGGTGATTGTTTTTTCATCCGTTTCCAACAATTGAATTTTAAGAGTCACGGTCCCTTCAGAGGTAAATTTTACTGCGTTACTGAGTAAATTGTTCAGGATTTGATTCAACCGTAATGGGTCTGAATATACAGTGAAATCTTTTATGTTGTCGATTTCATAAACAATCAGTATATCCTTTTCATTTGCCAGTGGGTCAATCATTATTAATGAATAATGGGCGACTTCATCTATTTTGGTGGGGACGTAATCGATTTTAAGTCTTCCGGCTTCTATTTTGGAAAAATCTAAAATATCGCTGATAATCTGTAAAAGGTTTTTCCCAGAATAGTTGATGTATTCCACATATTGCTTTTGCTCCTCTGTAATGTTTGAATTTTCGAGAATTTGAGAAAAACCGATAATCCCATTGAGTGGAGTTCGTAATTCATGACTCATATTCGCCAAGAATTCAGATTTCGCGACATTTGCTGCATTTGCTTTTTTTTCACTTTCTTGAAGTTTTTCTTCATACAAACGTCGTTGTGTTATGTCATTAATGGTGACAACCGTTCTTCCATCCGAAAGGAAATTGAATCGAAATTCCACATCTCTTTCTTCACCGGCCTTTGTGGTTATTTTCAAATCACGTTCCAAATTGTCTTGATTATTGAAGTTTTGGATCATTTTGTGAATATTCTGGATGACTTCTTTTGATATCTTTATTAATTCGAACCACTGATCAATATGTTGAATATCTGATTCGGAATACCCCGTGATTTTTGTGTTTTCGGAATTCATCAACAGTAATTTACCTGAAGGATCCCAAATTTGAATGCCGACGAGTACATTTTCAAAAAGTGCATTAAGCAACTCTTTTTCTTTGGTCAGTAGCAACAGGTTATTTTCAGCTTCGATATTTTTTGTCTCAAGAAGTTCATTGGTGTTGATCAACTCTTCGTTCATGGCCGATAATTCGCTTTCTGCGCTCTCTTTTTGTATGAAGGTTTCTTCCGCTTGAGAAAGCATTAGGTTGATTGAACTAACCAGAGAACTGAATTCTTTCGGGTAATTGTAGGATAAACGTTGATGGAAATCATCCTGAAAATCCAATTCCTTGATCTTTGATTTCAATTCCTCCAGTGGATGGACAACGTGCTGGTTTAGTAATCGGTAGATTATAATGGTGATGATAATAGTCGTGAGCATCATGATAAGAGAAAAGGTAAAGGCTCGGTTAAATAAATACTGCAAATCACTTGAAGGGATAAAACTAAAGAGATACAAGTTTAAATCATCGTTCTTCTTTAATGTTACAAAACCGGTCTTTTCACCTATTTTCACCTCATTGAAATTATCTTGTGAAGATTGAATATCTTTGAACAATTGTGTATATATGGGGTTTTTGTAGTCAATTGCAAGGGTATCAAAATCCGTATAATCAGGATGGGCGATGATATTTCCCTCAAAGTCCATTAAAAAAACAAATCCATTGTCACTGGGTTTGACTTGAGAAATTTGCTGGATAAGCGTTTTAACAGAAACGTCACCACTAATGACTGCCGTTACCGCGGAATTCCTGACGGGGCAAGATATAGAAATAATCATGTCATCTCGACTGGCGTTGAGAAAAATATTCGTGTAGGCGAGATCTTTCTTATCAATTGCTTGAAGATACCAAGGTCTATTGATTAATTGAAAGCCTTCATATGGAAGCCAACCACTGGCATTGATCATTTTATTATTTTTGTCTCCGTAGTATATTGAAGAAAAAAAGTTACTTTCATCTAAAAAGATCTCCATGATAGACAGTTTTTCCGATTCAGTGTAGTCTTTTTGGGAGAATAATGTGGCAATATTCTTAATGGTTGAGCTGTTTTTGTATAACCAGGATGTAATCTCAGCGTTTATGGCTTCTGTTATGCTATTTCCTTTTTCACGCGCTGTTTCTGCTACGGCTTGATAGGTGTATTGATAATGTGGGAAGAAAAAAAGGATGAACAAAATTATTACTAAAACAATAATAAATTTTAGTTTAAATTGAATGGTTGTCTTATTAAATTGATTGACCATTGATCGTATGGACAATGGAAGCCCCCTAAAATAAATGTTAATTGTGCTTACTAACTACTTTATTGATTGCATTTGTTCACCGGATATTGACTTTGAGTGTATTATAGCATGACTCTGCCACAAAATAGCTTGGAGTTTTTCAGGAAGGGAAAACACGCCCAAGCCCCTTCTTTGAATGGACAGTCAATATTTTTTTCTGACCTGAAATCTATTACCAATTCTAACTTCACTATATTGTAACGATAGACTGTTGACAAAGTGAAAACAAATCTATATAATAGCACTGGTTTTTATGAAGTGAG
>CAZVPY010000045.1:0-10258 GCA_964629135.1 uncultured Thermotogaceae bacterium
AAATTGAGAAGCTTTTCATCTTCTCAGTTCTTTGGCGGCTTCTTCAGGTGTTAAAGGTCTTCTGTAAGGCCTTTTACTGGTCATGGCATCGTATGCATCTGCCACGGTTATGATCCTTGAGAAATATGGGATAGCCTTTCCAACTAATCCATCGGGATAACCTTTTCCGTTGTATTTTTCGTGATGATGTCTGACAATTCTTGAAAAGCTTTCCATTCCCTCGACTTTGTTGATGAGTTCAGCGCTTTTTACCGGATGAATTTGAATCAGTTTATATTCTTCTTCGGTGAGGGGGCTGACTTTGTTTAAAACAGATTGTTGAACAAAGATTTTCCCGATATCATGCATCAGTGAGGCGT
The DNA here is from genome assembly GCA_964629135.1 of uncultured Thermotogaceae bacterium. Classification (GTDB taxonomy): domain Bacteria; phylum Thermotogota; class Thermotogae; order MWEM01; family MWEM01; genus JASUTC01. The sequence goes on from CAZVPY010000045.1 coordinate 360, forward strand.
AATAGATCTTTTTTTGCCCCTCAACTGAAACTCCCATGGCTTTTGCCAATTCCACGGACCATTTAGCGACCCTCTCTGAGTGACCTCTAGTGTATTCATCGTAGAATTCAAGGGCTTTAACCAAGGTAAGAATCAAGTCGGTCTGGAATTTCCCCTCTTCGTTGATGTATTTTCTTAAGCGGTAAAAAACGGATAACAGGTTAGCGAAGCTGTCCATCTTTTTTATATCTGTTATTTTGAAGTCGTCTGTATGATTCATGTTGTCTATTTCAATGCTTCCTATAACTGTTTCATTCCACTTGATGGGTGTTATGATACTTTCCTCTATCTGTGAAAAATGGTTTTTGGTGTTTTCGTCAGGGTAATGATAGAAGTTGCCAATATTATCTTTGGTTAAAATCTTTGAATTCTCCAATTCAGAAATAATTTCTTCGTTTAGTGTAATGTTTTTAACAGTTACGTCATCTGCACCCAATGATGCCAAGAGTTTGAAGGATTTATCCTTTATCATTCGGATTCTTCCACGATGAGATTTGGGAACAAGGTTTAAGGCCAAATCCAGGGCTTCTTCCAAAAATTCTTCTTCAGTTGTTTCAAATAGGGCGATCTGGCCCATGAGTTTTAATATTCTATTGAGTTGCTCTGTAAGTGCCTCTTGTTCGCTGTAAAGTTTTTCCAATTCCTCATTCATTTGAAGAATTTCTTCGTTGTTTGCTTTTAACTCTTCATTGACACTTTCAAGTTCTTCGTTTTTTTCTGCCAATTCCTCTTCTTTTTGTTTTAACTCAGAAATATCTACATGCGTTCCAACAACTTTCAATGGTTTCTCTTCATCATCACGTTCGAAAACTTTACCCCTACCCAGAATCCATTTATAATCTCCTGATTTTGTTTTCATCCGAAATTCAATTTCATAGGCTTCCTGTTTATTCTCAAAATGTAATTGAATGATTCGTTTGGCTTCTTCCACGTCCTCAGGATGGATAAGTTTCTCCCAGGATTCAAAGCACGCTTCAAATTCTCCGGGGTTATAGCCCAGCATGGTGTAGTACTTGTCACTGAAAAATGCCTCGTTGTTTTCAAGATCCCATTCCCAAACACCATCGTTAATGGAGTCAAGGGCGATTTTGTAGGTTTTCAGTCTGCGTTCCATTTCATTTTGAATTTCTGTAATCTGTGCCTGTGTTTCCAGTGAGTAAAAGCCAAATGCGATCTTTCCGGCCAACTGGTTCAACAAATCATTGGTTCGTTCTTCAACCTGCCAAGTTTCGTTAAGCCTGATACAGATAGTTCCGTATAGTTTTGAACCATATTGAATTTTGGAAACGAAGACCCTTGATTCACCGAAATTTTTAGACCAGGGGCACGTCTTATCATTTGTCTTGATGAAAAAATTATCTTCTTCTTGATTTTCGATAAAATCGAGGCATTGGTGGCAAATACTGTTTTCAATTTGTTTGGTTTGATGGGTGCCATCCGATAAATGCCATGAGGCGAATCCAATCGTTTGATTGTCAATAGAACTTAAAACACGTTCTAACATCACCGCTTTAAAAAGTTCTTCGCTTGAAAGAGCTTCCGCCAATAGCTGGGGAAAATCGGATACGTCCGAGGTGTTTTTTAATGTTTCTTCTGCCTTCAGATGGGCATTCAGTATGATGTGCAGTTGTTTGGCCTGAAGTTTTATGAAAGTTTGCCTAGTGATATCCGAAGCGAAGACCAAAATACCGGTAAGTTCTTTCTGAGCGTTAAAATACGGCATTTTCTCCAGTCGGATACGGTTTTGGGAACCATTTTTCTCAAAAAGGACTTCAAGGCTACAGCTTTTTTTGGTCTCAATAATCTCCTGATCTGTTTCATTGATCTTCTCAGCGTCTTTTTTAAATAATTCGCTTGTTTTTTTTCCCTCTATCGATGACATAATCTGAAAAAAATCTGCAAAAGAATCCGAGCAATAAACAATCTTGCCCGTTAAGTCTTTCAAAAAAACCATCAAAGAACTGCTTTGAATATTTTGGTAATGATGTTTAAATGAATCCAAATACTCTTTGCGAACCATTTTGAATCATCTCTTTAAAGAAAATAGACAAAAACCATTGTTTCATTATAACACAAGCTATCAGGTTTCGTAAAGTTAAAATATCATAAAAAAAATCAAAATATCAATCCTATTTCTTAATTTTCCTGATAAAAGGTAAAGGATAATTTTTCTTTTTTCGCCTTATACATAGCCATATCAGCCTTTTTTAGCAACTCTTGAAAGGTACTTCCGTCTGCAGGAAACCTTGAAATACCAATGCTAGATGAGATGTAGAATTTTTTTGAGTTGATGAAATAGGGTTCTTTGAGTTCTTTGATAAACCGGTTAAGAAATTTTTTCAAATCGTACTGATTCAGGGAAGTCATGATTAATAAGAATTCATCTCCGCCGATTCTTGATACCATATCCATTGTTCTTACTCTTTCTTTAATTCGTTTGCCAAATTCAGCCAACAGGAGATCGCCCATTTCATGTCCGTAATTGTCGTTGATGCTCTTAAAATTATTTAAGTCGATATAGAGCATATAAAGAATTGTACCGGCTTGTTGAACCTCTTGGAAAAGCTTGGATATGTTTTCGGACAGAAAGCGACGGTTTGATAAATTGGTTAATGGATCAAAATTCGACAGTTTTTTCAATTCTTCGTTCTTTCTTGAAAGGGCCTTTTCGTATTCATTTTTTTGCATAATGGCGGTCATTACATCAGAGAAAAGCTTGGCAATTTTGATAGACTCATTCGTTATTGTAGCTTTTTCTTCCAGATTGTCCAAGTTAAAAAAGGCCACCACTTTCGAATCGATTTTTATGGGAATTGAGAGCATTTCATTTATTTCATCAGTCCTTCCGGCTGTATTCAGGATAAAACCTCTTTCGTCATCGATGTTTTCATCGTTTTTTCGCGTTAAGTTTCTGACCACACCAATTTCGTTATCTCTTGTCTGAAGCAGTTCTTCTTCTTTTAATGTGATCTTCTTTAATAAAGAATAATCATAGCCGATTGTGGCTGCAAACCTGAATTCCCTACCAACCCTGAGTAAAACACTCCCCGCTTGTACTCCCGGAACGATGTCTATGGCCATCTTTAAGACCCTAAAGTATGTTTCCTCGTCCATACCCGTTTTAACGATTTCAGATACCAGTTTAATAAAGGTATTCTGAAGTGTCACCAGGTTTTTTTCGTTTTTATTGGCCATCTCACGATCGGTGATATCGTGCATGACCACCAGAAACTTACCCTCGTTTTCAATGTATTTGGCGTGCATTTCATATAGCATCAATGTATTTTCAAAACTGAAATCAAATTCGTCTGCACAGAAGCCGTTTTCTTTGGCATTTTTTAACAATTCGATGAAATGAAATCTATGCTCATAATAACAAATTTGAGTAATCTTCTTACCCAAGATAACCTCTTCTGATTTATTGAAAGTGATGTTGACAGATGGATTTGAAAATTCCACTTTATAATCTTCATCCAGTAGGATAATGCCTTCAATCAGGTTATTTGTAAGGATTTTATACTGTTCACGGCTTCTGATAAGATCCAGTTCGTTTTTCTTTTTTGAATCGATGTCAATTGCTCCCACGATGATTGCCTGCTTATCTTTCAGCTCTATTGGATTCATATGGATTTGTACCCATTTCAGATCACCGTTCTTTTGAATGACTTGAAGCTCGTATTTATCTTGAGGCCATTCACCCTCAAGCCTTTTCAAGCCCCTTTCGTGTATAAGTTGCTGGTATTTTGGGGCGACAAGATCCCAGAAATTCTGTGTGAGAAGCTCTTCTTCAGTGAAACCAGTAAGTGCCTGAGCTTCTTTATTGGCATAAATCCATTTTTTTGAATCATTGTAAATCAACGTGGCAAAAGGTGCGGAATCTGCATACAATCGAAAATTGTCCTTACTTTTTTTCATAAAAGACCTCTCAAGGTATTTGTTGCAATTTTCAACTATTATATCATTTTTAAAATGTGTTGAAAAATCATATGTACAAATAAACATGTAAAAAAATTTGTTTGTGATTTGCCAAAAACAAGAAATACTGGTATAATGTTATGACATTTATAAAAATAAGGAAGTGAGGACATTGAAAAATCTGGATACCGAACGGGGAAATCCTAAGACCGTTAACATTGATTCTATGTCTGTTGATGAAATCTTAAGGATTATGAATGAAGAGGATGCCACGGTTCCGCTTTGTATTCGAGAGGCTCTTCCGGATATTGAACGTGTTGTTCAAAAATGCATAAACGCTCATAGAGAAGGTGGCAGGATCGTTTACCTTGGAGCGGGAACAAGCGGCAGACTTGCCATTGTCGATGCAGTAGAAACCGTTCCCACTTTCAATGCTTCTCCCGAAAAATTTACATATGTTATGGCCGGTGGAAAAGAAGCGGTATATAAAAGCCTTGAGGCAGTTGAGGATAGTGAAGAGGAAGCACGAATTGATTTAAAACGCTTAAATGTAAATGCTAAAGATATTTTAATCGGCATAACTGCCAGTGGTCGAACGCCGTTTGTAAAAGGAGCGCTTCAATATGCCTCTGAAAAAGGATCAGAAACGGTCTTGATAGCCAATGTGGAAAATCCAGAACTCGCCCCTTATGCAAATCATGTGATAAAGATTGTGACGGGACCGGAAGTCATAACCGGGTCAACGAGACTGAAGGCTGGAACATCTCAAAAGATGGTTTTAAATATGATTAGTACCGCCACAATGATCAAACAAGGGAAGGTATATGGAAATCACATGGTGGATGTTCTCACGTTAAATGAAAAATTGAAAGTTCGTGCAACAAACATGGTTTGTGAAATAACCGGAGTAGAGAGCAAAAAGGCTCGGAAAACCCTTGAAAAATGTGAATGGAAAGCGAAAGTGGCTATCGTCAGTTTGCTTTTGGATATGGAGACTCAAAAGGCAGAAGAATTATTGGAAAAGCATGAAGGATTTATCCGGAAAGCGGTATCTGAGAACGAAGGATAACATGAATTACTATTTGGGAATAGATGGTGGCGGAAGTACAATAAGAGCGGCATTGATAGATGAAGAAAAAAGGGTCATGGCTCATTTCAAATTAAAAAGAAACTCAAATCCCACATCCACGGGATTTGATTACTTAAAGGAAACGCTGGAATTGATTAGACAACAAATTAGCCATTATTGCCAAGAGACAAAAGTTATTAGGATCAGCCTAGCGGGTGTAGGAGCAAGTCAGCAACTAATCAAAACTGAACAAATTGTAAGAGAGGTTTTTTTTGAAATAAAAAGTGTTCAGGTTTATCATGATGCTCATGGATCTCTTTTAGCCAATTCTCCGAGGGAAGCTTCCATGCTTGTCATTTGTGGAACTGGGTCAGCTATTGTTGGAAAAGATGAGGACGAACGATTCTACCGTTCAGGTGGTTGGGGTTATTTACTTGGAGACGAAGCAAGTGGTTTTTGGCTTGTGAAAAGGCTTTTCCAGGAATATTTAGCTTATTATGATGGGATAAGAGAAGATGATCGTTCCTTTGATGTTTTCCGAGAAAAATTTGAAGTTGAACCACGAGATGCATTATATCATTTTTATGAAGCTCAATACAGGCGTGGAACAGCAGCGTTGTCTTCTGTTTTTTTAGACAGAGAATATCCTTTGGCACAACAAATCATTAAACAAGGTATTATTACTGTTATCAACAGTCTGGAAAGCATGAAAGAACGAATAAAAGATGAAGTTAAAAGTATCATTTATATGGGTGGTATGTTTGAAAGTCCGTTTTTTCTTCAAGAATTCAAAGGCCTTTTACAGGGGAAAATTCCCCTAAAAAAAGGAAAAAAAGATATAGAGATAGAATTAGCCATGATTGGAAAAGAAAGTGATGGGAGAGATTTATAATGAGGATAGCCGTTTTGATCAAACAAGTACCGGATACAGATGATGTGAAACTGGATCCCGAGACCGGGACCATGATTCGTGAAGGATCGGGAACGATCATCAACCCTCTGGACTTGAATGCCATAGAAGCAGCTGTACAGATAAAAAAACAACGTAAAGATGATTGTGAAATAACTGTGTTAACCATGGGACCACCAAACGCACAATTTGCCTTAAGAGAAGCATTAGCATTGGGAGCTGATAAAGCAGTGCTGCTAACGGATCGGAAGTTTGCCGGTGCAGACAGTTGGTCGACTGCTAAGGTCCTGGCAGAAGCTTTAAAGAAAACAAGAAGATATGATATGATTCTTGCCGGTGAAAAGGCAACAGACGGTGAAACAGGACAAGTTGGACCTGAAGTAGCAGCTATGCTATCCATGCCATGTGCTACTTATGTAAGTGAGATTGAACATAATGAAAATACTGTAGTGGTTACACGAACGGTTGAGGATGGCACGGAGAAACAACGTATTCAATTTCCATGTCTGATTACAGTTTTAAGTGCCTTAAATAACCCCTCTATGCCCACTCTTAAGGGGAAAATGAATTCAAGAAGAGCAGAGATCATCACGTTAACTTCTCAGGATTTGGATATAAAACCCGAAGAACTTGGTTTAAAAGGGTCTCCCACAAGAGTGGTGAAAGTCACTACCCCTCAGAAAACAAGAAAGACCAAACGATTCAGTGGAAGTAAAATAGAAGAAGGTATCTTGGAATTGCTTGAAGAGATTAAGTCATCTGTTTTAAATCAATAGGAGTGGTTGATATGAGTCCATCAGTTATGGTTTATACGGAAATCAGAAACGGGTCCATCCACCCCGTCAGTTATGAATTAACCGGAAAAGCGAGAGAATTAGCGGATAAGTTGAAAAGTGAAGTTGTAGTAGTGGCTCTTTTTAGTGAACTGAAAGAAAAAGTAGAGGCTTTTTTTTCTTACGGAGCAGATCGAGTTATAATGTCTCAAGATGAATGCTTTCGTCTTTTCAACCAGGAAATTCATACCAATGTTATGAGCGCGCTGATTCTTAAGGAACAGCCTCAGATTGTATTAGCACCCGCCACAACAGGAGGGCGAACGGTCCTTCCAGCAGTTGCGGGAACGATTCATACCGGGTTGACAGCGGATTGTACCGGATTAGATATTGAGGAAGAAACGGGGTTATTGCTTCAAACCAGACCGGCAATCGGCGGCAACATCATGGCAACCATTAAAACACCCCATCACAGACCACAGATGGCTACAGTAAGACCTAAAACGTTTAAGATACCCGAAAAAAAGAATACTTCAGGAGTGGTTGAGACTTTTTCTTTGAATGATGAGATGAAACGGACGACCATTGAGATATTGGACTATCAACCATTGGAAGCAGGCACTGAAAACATTCAAGATAAAGATATCATCGTTGCAGGTGGAAAAGGGCTCAAGCGAAAAGAAGGATTTGATTTGTTGAAACAATTGGCAGATATCCTCCAGGGAGGAGTTGGAGCTAGCAGGCCAACCATTGAGGCGAAGTGGATAGAATATCCCCATCAGGTAGGGTTAAGTGGCAAGGTTGTTTCACCAAAATTATATTTTGCCATAGGAATTTCAGGAGCTGTACAACACATTGCCGGAATGGAAACTTCCGAGATAATCGTATCGGTGAATAAAGATCCAGATGCCCCTATCTTTAAGGTATCTGATTATGCCTTTTGTGGTGATTTGTATGATATTGTTCCTAAGATGATCCAACTGTTAAGAGAAAAGAATGCTGATCCCGTCAAGGATAAAGAAGGTGAAAGTCATGTTTAATAAACTAACGGCAGAATTATTGAATGAATTGACTAACGTAGCGGGATCACATTGTATTAACACTGATGAAGAAAGACTTGAAGCATACTCTCACGATGAAGTTAAAGGTGAAAAATATAGGCATATGCCCGAAGCAATAGTTTTTGGCGAAACCACTGAACAGATTTCAAAAGTCATGGCATTTGCCAATCAACATCTGATACCCGTTACTCCAAGGGGCGCCGGAACAGGCCTTTCAGGAGGAGCAGTTCCCATAAAAGGCGGGATAGTACTTTCTTTGGAGCGAATGAACCGAATAGTGGAACTAGATGAAGAAACATTGACGATAACAGTCGAACCTGGAGTAGTAACTGATGAGATTCAAAAAATGGCAGCCGCTTCAGGATTGCTTTATGCCGGAGATCCATGTAGTTCGGATGCCTCTTTTATTGGGGGGAATCTTGCAGAGAATGCAGGTGGAAACAAAGTCGTGAAATATGGTCCAACGGGAGACCATGTGATGGGAATTGAAGTTGTTTTGCCTGATGGAACGATTGACTTTTTTGGTGGAAAATTGGTCAAAAACGTTACCGGATACGATTTTGTCAATTTAATAGTGGGTTCAGAGGGGACATTGGCGATTATTACCAAAATCATCCTAAAACTCATCCCCCTCCCAGAATTTACTGTAGACCTTTTGGTTCCCTTTAAATCTGTTGAAGAAGCTATTGCGTTTGTACCAAAAATAATGATCGAAGCTCATACAATTCCCGCATCATTAGAATTCATGGACAACGCCTCCTTGAGACTTGCTGAAAGATTTTTGAACAACGAATTACCCTATTCCGATTCAGCGGCACATCTTATTATTGGAATTGAGGGAAACGGTAGGGAACAGGTGGCCGATGAGTATGAAAAAATAGGTCAGATGTGCTTCAATTATGGAGCACAGGAGGTTTTTGTGGCTGACAACAGAAACACAAGGGAAAAGATTTGGAAGGCCAGGAAATCAATTGCTGAAGCCATTTCAGCGTTTTACCCTGATTTCTGTATGGAAGATGTGGTCGTCCCCATCAACAAAATCCCGCAACTGATGTCATTTGTCAACGAACTTTCTGAAAGAGAGTCTATTGAAACGGTCAATTTCGGTCATGCCGGTGATGGGAACATGCATGTAACATTCCTTAGTGTAGAGAAGACTGGCAAAGTCTGGAATGATAAAGTAGAAGCTAATTTAAAACAACTTTATAAAAAAGTCCTGGAATTGGGAGGAACTCTTTCAGGGGAACACGGTATCGGTATTAAAAGAATGCCCTATTTGCCAATGGCCTTGAGTGAATCACAGATCAATTTGATTAAACGTGTAAAAACTGCCTTTGACCCAAATGAAATTTTAAATCCCGGGAAAATCTGCTCGTAAATTTGCAAGTGTGATTTTGTGTGGAAACGATGATTCGGTGAAGTTTCTTTATATAAAACTTACTTAACTTCATTTTGTTTACACTAAATAAATTTACTGAATTGTAAATAATTCGGAGAATGAACTATAATAGTACGTCAAACGAAGGAAAATGATGGTAATCAACTCTAAACATACACAAACATCTCTCACATAACCTTATCGGAATTGATGTTAACCTTAACATCCTCTATTATAAGTTGTGTTGTGCAACACTATCTTTTTTGAGGAGGATTTAAAATGAAAAAAATCATTATCATTACATTGCTTCTAATCCCTATGCTTTTTTTTGCGAATGAAGAATTTTTGATTGGAGATCCATTGCCGGATGCACCGGAGCTTGCTTACAGGGGAGAATATACCGTTGGTGTGAGAACACTCAATATTGTGGATAAAGACCGACTGGATATTTTAAATTATTCGGAAAGTAATCCAAATCCCACCTACGATAGACCCTTAACAGTTGAGGTATGGTATCCGAGTGAGATTGGTCCCGGAAGAATTGAGAAAACGATTTATGTAGATGAACAATTTGTGGATGATGCTATTGTATTTACCGGGCGAGCACTAAGAAATGCAAAACCGATACAAGAAAACTTTCCTTTGATTATCGTTTCTCATGGTTATCCTGGAACAAGATTTATGATGAGCTATTTGACGGAAAATCTTGCTTCAAAAGGCTACGTTGTTGCGGCGATCAGTCACACGGAATCAA
>CAZVPY010000046.1:0-10180 GCA_964629135.1 uncultured Thermotogaceae bacterium
AAGTGGATTTTGAGCACTACTTGCAACAAGCCATGGGTGAAGGTGATGGTTTGGAGTTGAAAAAAACTGAAGAAAGGCATTTCCAAAAATATTCCTCCGACATACAAGATATCCAGGCAAGGGTTCGAACTGTTTCGGATACCCGTATTACCAATGACGGTAATAACGTAGATATCGACCAGCAGGAAGCCCTCATGGCCGCCAATACGATCAGATATCAAACCTTATCCAGACTCATGAGTTTGACCATTGCAAGATACAACACTGTTTTGAAGGGGGTTAGATGATGCTTGATATTTTCAGCACAATGAACATCAGCGCATCGGGAATGACCGCCCAGAGGATGCGACTGGATGTTATCGCAGATAATATCGCCAACGCTGAAACGACCAGAACGCCCGAAGGCGGCCCCTACAGGAGGAAAAACGTAGTTTTTCAGGAAGTATTGGACAAAGCCATGGGAATAAGGGGCGGTGTCAATAACACGCTTTCAACCGATCAGTTGGGTGGTGTTCACGTTCAGTCCATCGTTGAAGACCAACGTCCTTTCAAAATGGTTTATGACCCCTCTCATCCGGACGCCAACGAAGAAGGGTATGTCCAGATGCCAAATGTGAATGTCTTGAGGGAAATGATTGATTTAATTAATGCACAACGGTCTTATGAGGCCAATGTGTCATCTATAAATGCTACAAAAGCGTTTGCAAGTGCAGCGCTTGGAATCGGAAGAGGGTGATTTAAATGAGTAACGGTATTGATCCCATCGGTAATATCAATAGTCTTGATCCCATCAAACGGTTGGAAAGACTTCAAAGCAGCCAAGCTAATCAGGTAAAGAATGGCGAGGCAGAACCTGATTTTCAAAAGATTTTAAACGATGCCATCAAAAATGTGAATGTTCAGCAGAAAGATGCCATACAGGCCGAAGATGATTTTGCCGCTGGTAAGATCAGCAATATTCACGATGTAATCATTCGTGCTGAAAAGGCGGCTATGTCCTTGACACTGACCATGGAAGTTCGAAACAAGATCGTTGATGCTTATAAAGAGATCATGAGAATGCAGCTGTAAAGATGCAACGATTTTTCTTTTTCCTTTTGTTGTTTTTAGTTTCCCTTTTTGTTTTTTCTCAGGAACTTGTTCTTAAAAATGAAGTTTTAATCGAATCGAGTAATAATCAGATTTTTCTTTCGGATTTCGTTGAAAATCCTGACGTGTTAAGGGAACTGGGAAAAGATGAAATTATCTTTGGTTATTCACCTATGCCGGGTCGTTCCATGAAGGTGAGTTTGGCTTATGTAATCAGCAAATTCAACCGCTACCTTGAAGGGGTTACTTTTATTCGGCCGGAGCAGGATATTGTTTTTGTCTACAGAAAGGCCACTTCAACTATAAGTGTATCAGCATCTGAGACGGTTATGAATAACGATTTTGAAGGAATTCATGAAAATAGCGATTTTGAGATGTACAATGAACAGGCTCTAAGAGAGATATTTTTGAAGACTTTTGAACAAAAACTTGAAGTTGAATTTGATGATAAGATAAATATGATTTATGAAGAATTTCCTCCAACTCCTTTCAAAGCAAAGATAAAATCGATTAACATCTATTCAAGAGGTTCAAAAAAATATATGGTTAGAATCGAATATTTTACGGAGGAAGGCAACAAAAAGTACGAAACAGCTGTTTTTACAACGACTTGGCCGGTGACAGGTTTCAAAACCAATAAGTTGATTCGTAAAGACGTGTTGTTATCAGAGGAATATTTATCATTTCAGGAAATTGATTATTTTGATTATAAAGATCCCGTTCTACCTTCACAGTTAACTTATGATTATGTGGCAGATTACACCATCAGTGAAGATCAGGTACTTGAATGGGGAATGCTTAAAAAAAGAGCTTATGTTTTAAAGGGACAGATTATCAATGCGGTGGTCCAATTATCAGGAATGATTGTTACATCAAAAGTGGAAATGGTTGAGAATGCTGAGATTGGACAATTGGTAAGGGCAAAAAACGTTGACACGGGAATCATAATAACAGGTATTTTGGACGAGGGTCCTATTTTAAGAGTGTCGTATTGAACAAAAGTGGTAAAAATCGGAGGGAACGGATGAAGAAGATAATTGTTGTAAGTCTATTAATTGGTTTACTAATAACAACTGGTTTCTCAACATCCCTTTGGAACAATTCAACAGATGAAAAATTCAGATCCCTGTACAGCGATAATAAAGCGTACAAAATCGGAGATATCGTTACCATTTTGGTTTCTGAAACCGTTTCTTTATCACAAAATGATTCAGCAGATGATAAACGAAAGGGTTTGGTCAGCAGTGCCTTATCCTTTATCGGATCGGTAGGTAATTTGGCTTTGGATAAGTTTATTCCGGTCAATGGGGATAATGAAGGGCGAACGGAAACGGATAATACGGCACAGTCCCAAGTAATTACAAGGATTGCCGCTTCTATCATTGATGTGGATCAGAATGGAAATTTGATTATAGAAGGCAGAAAAGAGACCAAAGTAGGGCAGGACAAAAGAGAATTACTCGTTCAGGGAAAAATCAGACCTGCTGACATTACCGCCCAAAATACAGTGGACTCCTTTAAAATAGCCAATGCCAAGATATGGTACAACGGAAACGTGGTCTTTGAACAAGATCCTTCCGAACAGAGTTGGGTGGGGTATATCCTCTCCGGTATCTCAGGAATAATCTTTTAAAGGGTGATTGGATGAAAAAACGAATTGCTGTTTTAATGATAATTGCATTATTAGTCGTCAGTTCATTTGGAGCGCTTGTCAGGTTAAAGGATATTGCCAGATTTCGAGGTGCTCGAGACAACCAACTCTTTGGGGTGGGTTTAATTGTAGGTTTGGATGGTACGGGAGATGCGGGAACGATACCTTCAAGCCTGTTAAGCAATATGCTCAACAACTTCGGGATTACTGCTCAAGCAGCACAGTTACAGTCAAATAATAACGCCTTGGTTATGGTAACCGCCAATATTCCGGCTTTTTATAAAAATGGAATGAGATTAGATGTGGTGGTCTCAGCAATCGGTGATGCATCATCCCTTGAAAATGGTGTTCTGATTCAGACACCGCTTTATGGTGCCGATGGTGTTGTTTACGCAGTGGCTCAAGGACAAGTTAGTCTCGGTGGACAGGCCATCAACGCCTCCATAAACTTGCAGCAACGATTTACAACAGTTGGAACGGTTCCCGGAGGGGCAATCATTGAAAAAGAAATCCCAACGGAAATCGTGGATTCCAATACCCTTACTCTCCTTTTATTGAATCCGGATTTTACAACATCGGCCAGAACAGCTCAGGCTTTAAATACAAAATTTGGTGAAAACATTGCAAGAGCTGTTGATTCTTCATCTGTAAAAATAAGTATTCCCGAGATTTTTAGAGATGACTTGATCACCTTTCTTTCCATCATCGAAGAAATAGAGGTTGTACCGGATGTAGTGGCCAGAGTGATTATCAACGAGCGTACTGGAACGGTAGTCATGGGTGGAGATGTGAAAGTTGACGACTTTACAGTTTCCTACGGCGGCTTTTCAGTGACCATCGATAACGGACGACTTGTTGAAGGGGAAAATCCTTCGGGAGAAAGCTCCATTAGAAATCTTGTTGCGGGATTGAAGGCCATTGGAGCCAAACCTCAGGATATCATAGCGATACTTACTTCTTTGAAGGAATCGGGAGTTTTGCACGCAGAACTCGTTTTAATGTAGGGGGGAGAAAAAATGGATTTAAAGCCTATCGATTTAACCACCATTCAAACAAATACGGATTTAACAAAAGTAAAAAACAAAGCAGAAACACTTAATTCCAATACATCAGATAATGAACTAAAAGAAGCCTGTCATGATTTTGTCTCAATCCTTCTATCCAAAGTCTTCAAAGACATGGACGAATCCATTAATCGCTCCGGACTTACAGAAGAGGCCTATGGCAGTAAGTGGTTCAGACAAATGGTCTTGGACGAATATGCCAAAGAGGCTTCCAAACAAAGCCTTAAACCTCTTGCAAACAGTCTTTACAGAGACATAACCAGAAGCCAAAACAGATAAAAAAGCTCCAAACCTCTAAACCCCAGAACCCAAACCTCAAACCCTGCCCTTTTCCATCTAAAGATTTTGCTTTTTTCATAAAAAACGGTATAATCCCACTACTATTGATATTTATCAAATTATTACTACGGGAGGATACGAATGGCAAAAAAAACAACAGTATTGGCAATTGGTGGAAATGCGGTGAATAAACCGGGAGAGTCTCCTACTGCGGAAAACATGAGAAAAAATATCGAGCATACCACGGATTATTTAACAGAGATGATCATGAGGGATTACGACTTGGTCATCACTCATGGGAATGGACCGCAGGTAGGTAATTTGCTTCTTCAACAAGATATGGCGAAAGAGAAAATCCCGCCTTTTCCAATAGATGTGAACGATGCACAAACACAGGGTAGTCTGGGTTATTTTATTGCACAAGCTCTTGGGAACAGTCTTAAAAAAAGAGGCGTTCAAAGAACCATTTGTTCATTGGTGACACAAATTGTTGTGGATCCTCAGGACAAGGCATTTAAAGAACCCACAAAACCGGTTGGTCCTTTCTATTTAGAGGAGGAAGGAAAAAAACTGGCTCAAGAAAAGGGTTGGGATTTTGTTGAGGATTCCGGAAGAGGTTGGAGACGTGTAGTCCCTTCACCACAGCCTTTAGACATCGTTGAAAGAGAAGTTTTAAAAGATTTAATTGAAAAAGATGTAATCGTGATAGCAGCTGGTGGGGGCGGTATTCCCGTTGCTAAAGATGAAGATGAAATGCTTTATGGAGTAGAAGCCGTCATAGATAAAGATCGTGCCTCCGCTTTGTTGGCTTTGGAGATTAATGCTGACGAACTGATCATCCTTACGGGAGTAGATCAGGTCTGTTTGAATTTTGGCAAAGAAAATGAAAAGAAATTGGGAAAAATATCACTATCAGAAGCAAAACAATACCTCGAAACCGGAGAATTTCCTAAGGGAAGTATGGGTCCGAAGATTGAAGCTGCCATGAAATTTGTGAAGGAATCCGGTAAGGAATGTCTGATCACATCCATGGAAAGGCTCTCGGAGGCTCTTGAAGGGAAGACGGGGACGGTAATTTATAAAGACTGACAGGGGTTGTTTTTTTGGTTAAGCTTTTTTTGGATAACGATTTAATCGGGGAAATGGAACAATATTTAAGCAGATTTAAAAAGAAATGTTTGATATCATCCGATGAGGCGGACTCGAATTTTTCCGAACCGTGGGATATTGTTGTGTTATCAGAAAACTCTTTTGATAAGACAACATCCATTGAGATGCTTCAAAAGGATTTCCCCTTTAGTCGATTATTCTTTTTACCTTCCAGTGTTTATTCGCCAAAGATACATCGAGAAGATGTCATCGTCTTTTCGGATAAAAATACGTTAATTAACAATCTGATCACCGTTTTAAGTATTCAAATAGAAATGGATGAAAAAAACAAAAGGTTTTCTACGTTTTCAATATATCGTGAACCATTATTTTCAGGAAACGAGATTAAACCTTTTCTTATGAGTTTGAGGGGGAAAAGGAACGGCCCCCTCAATCTTTTGTTTGTTGAAGAGAATGGATCGGAATCTTATTATTTTGCCCGTTTTTTATATCCGGATTTGATCATCGATACGGTCGATTGTTCACAACTGAGCGCTGAATCGTTGAAACTCTATTTAGAAGGGGACCGTTTCAAAGAGGGCTTTCTTTCAATTCCGCATCAATGTGTCTTTTTTGACGGAATTCACAAGTTGGATGCTGATGATTTGTTATATCTTTATTCGATGACCAATCAATCAAACGGTTTTCCTATGATCGCCTCTTGCAGGATCGATGAAATAGAAAGGGTAAAAATGGTTTTTGATCTGTATGAAGCTGTGAAGATACCCCCTATTCGAACGAGAAAAGAGGATATTCCTTTCCTTATCAACGATTTGATTTCTCAGTTTGCCCAAGAGCACAATCTGAAGGTCAAATATCCCACTAAAAGTACTTTAGACATCTGTCGGATGTACAGTTGGCCAGGTAATTATACCGAGTTGAAAAAGTTTACCCGTGATTATTGTCTAAACGGTGCTTTGAAAACACTTCAGGTCTTTTTTAGGGGTATCGAATTAATCCAAAATGAAGACCAACTGCCTCAACTCAGCTCTTTTCAGAGGCAATTACGTAATACCGTGGATGAAATATTTGTCAAAAAGGTAATGGAAATAACTGAACACAACCGAAAAAAAGCCGCTTCTTTATTGGGTATCTCGTACAAATCGTTAAGTAAAAAATTAAAGTTGTACAATGGGGATTAGTGGAGATGAACGGAATTGACAGGAGGCGAAGACGATGACCAAATTGTATAAATTATACGGTCGAGTCCAAGGTGTAGGGTTCAGACATTTTACCTATAGATTGGCTTTGGGATTGGGGATTACAGGATACGTTAAAAATATGTCGGATGGCAGTGTAGAAGTTATGGCACATAGCGATGATGAAGAAGCTCTTGGGAAATTTCAGAAACGTTTAAATGAAGGCCCTTCTTTTGCCAGAGTAAGGGATTTTGAAAGTGTTGAAATGGATGAAAATCGTAAATACAGCGATTTTATCATAGAATAATAAGGAGTTGTCTTGATGAAAAGAACATTGGAATTTGTTGACACCACTTTGAGAGATGCTCATCAGTCAACGATAGCCACGAGAATGACCATAGAAGAAATGCTGCCCATGCTTGAAAAGATCGATAATGTAGGATACAGAGCTTTGGAGGTATGGGGAGGCGCAACTTTTGACGCCTGTTTAAGGTATTTAGACGAGGATCCTTGGCAAAGATTGCGAACGATCCGAAAACATATCAAACACACTAAACTGCAAATGCTCCTTCGCGGGCAAAACATACTGGGGTATAAGCATTATCCTGATGATGTTTTAGAATTGTTTGTCAAAAAAGCCATAGAAAACGGGATTGATATCATTAGGATATTCGATGCCCTAAACGATGTCCGCAATATGGAAAAATCCATCCAGTTTACCAAAAAATACGGTGCTCACGCCCAAGCTGCCCTTTCTTATACCATTAGTCCCGTACATACACCTGAATATTATGCCGGCCTTGTAGATGATTTGATCAAACTGGGAATAGATTCATTGTGCATCAAAGACATGGCAGGGCTTTTAACTCCAAAACGTGCTTATGAATTGGTTAAATCCATTAAAAGTCATAATGATATCAAGATAGAGATGCACACACACTGTACTGTGGGAACCGGACAATTGGCGTATTTGGCAGCCATGGAAGCTGGAGCTGATTATTTCGATACAGCGACAGCACCTTTATCAGGGGCTTCCAGTCAACCTCCTGTTGAGGCTATGTATGAGTCATTCAAAGAATATGAAGATGTGAATTTGAACTTGAATCCAGATTTGTTTGTTCCCATTGCCGATTATTTTGAAAAGGTCAGAGAAAATCATGCGGATGTTGATGCCAATATCAAGCATATTAATATACGTGTCCTTACTTCCCAGGTTCCGGGTGGCATGCTTTCAAATTTGATCAATCAGTTAAAGGAACAAAACGCTATCAACCGTTTAAAAGAAGTGTTGGATGAAATTCCGGTTGTCAGAAAAGATTTGGGTTATCCGCCGCTTGTTACACCTACTAGTCAGATTGTGGGGGTACAGGCTGTGATGAATGTGATGATGGGACGATATAAGAAGATTACTCGTGAAGTTCAAGCCTATTTGAAAGGATTGTATGGAAGACCTCCTGCGAAAGTTAATCAGGAGTTTTTAAATCGTGTCATTGACCCAAAAGAAATAGTGAATAAACGGCCTGCAGATTATCTAGAACCAATGATTGAAAGAATAAGGAATGAGGCGGGTCATCTTGCTCAATCCGATGAGGATATTTTGAGTTTGGCGCTTTTCCCGGATATAGCCGCTAAATTTCTAAGGGAAAGGTATTTTGGTGAGATCAAATTGGACAGAGAAATTTTAAATGAAAACGAAGAATTTGAAGGGATTTATCCTGTGGGATAAAATGACACAAAAGACGCTTGTTATTATGATATAATTTCTAATGAACAACATAGTGGAGGGGTAAAACTGACAGCAGAAGAGAAGCAGAAATTAATGACCCTTTTCAGTCTTCTTGATGACAAAGAAGCTGAGGGAATAATTGTACTCAATATGTCCGAAACCAACCTTTTGACGGACTATTTCATTATTTGTACTGCCAATTCAACAGTTCACATGAAGGCGTTAATCGATACGGCCAGAGAATTTGCCGATGAAAATGGACAAAAGATTATATATGCAGACAAACAGGCAAAAGGAGACTGGGTTCTTGTTGACATGGGGGATATTGTGGTGCATATTTTCAGCAAAGCAGGTCGAAAATTTTATGCCTTGGAAGAGTTATGGCGCGAATCTGACAGAATTAATCTGGGGTAAAAGGGATTCGCCTTAGGAGGCATTTCAGATGGATTTCTTAAAAAAAATAGTTGACTGGGTAAAATCCTTTCCTGAAGAATACTGGAAAAAATTCTCTCAATCACAAAAAATCCTTTTTATCGGGGTTTTTGTTGCGATAATCGTTGCCCTGGTTTTAACCATTTCGGTGGCAGCGAACCCAAACTATACGCTTTTGGTAAGAGGGTTAACAGATGCTGAAGCGGGTAGTGTTGTTCAGCAGTTGGAAGAAAGCGGTATTCCCTATCAAACAGGACCCAGTGGGGCAATCTATGTTCCGAATGCCTACAATCCGGAAGCGTTGAGGATGAAATACGTAAGTAGTGGCGTGCTTGGTTCTACTACAAAAGGCTTTGAGATTATGGAGGAACAACCCCTTGGTGCCACTAGTTTTGACAAACAGGTGCGCTATCAGATTGCCTTAAAAGGTGAGTTGGAAAGGACCATTATGTCATTGGATGGGGTGAACCTTGCCCAGGTTAACTTAACAATCCCCAAATTTACTTATTATGCCAGGGGTGAGGAAGCTGAACCAAAGGCTTCCGTTTTACTGGTTTTGGCACCTGGGGTAACACTGAAACCTGAAAATGTAAAAGGCGTCATGCAACTAGTATCCGGTGCTGTTGAAGGACTAAATTATGAAGAGGTTCGTGTTGTGGATAATAATTCCAAGATCCTCAGCGATCTCGTGATTGCCGAAGAGGGAATTGGCGGCGCTTCTTCCAAGATGGAACTGCAGCAAAAGGCAGAAGATTATTATACTCGAAAGGTTCGCTCAAGCTTAGAACAAGTTTTTGGTCTTGGCAGAGTGGTTGTGATGACGGAGATCAACCTGAATTGGGAGACGATAGAAAAAGAATCGACTGCCTATACGCCTGTTTTAAGAACTTCCGGGGTCGTAGTCAGTGAACAAACCGAATCGGAAAAAAGTTTGTCCGGGACTTCAGGTCAGGTTGTAGGAACAGATGCCAATATCCCAACGGTTTATGAGGCCACCGATACCGGAGATATGACGGATTATGAGCGCGAAAGCAAAACTGTTAATTACAACGTAAATGAAATTTACGAGAAGATCCTGCAAAACAAACAGGGTGAAATTCTAAACAAAAACATCACTGTTTTGATTGATTCCATGGTTGTTGCCACCAGTGTGACAACAGACAGTATCAAAGGGATTGTAGCCAATTCAATTGATGCCACTACCAGTAACGTTGCCGTAGAATTTTTAGCCTTTGATCGCTCCGCTGAGCAGGAAATGAGGCAGCAACTGTCGCAACTGGAAAATCAGAGGAAGTTTGTTCAATTGGTCATCGGCGTGACTTTATTGGCGATTTCAATCATGTTGTTGATTTATATCTTAAGCAGTAGAATGAAAAAGAAAAAGAAACGACAGGAAATCATTCAAAAAAGGATGGAATTTGAACAGGAAGTTCAAAAAACAATGGAGAGGGAGGAACTCAGTCCGGATGAGCAGGAACTGGTTTCCTTAATGGAAATGCTCTATGAAAATGTAGAAACAAAACCGGAGGAAATTGCCATGGTCTTAAAAGCATGGCTTAACGAATAGAGGGGACAGATAAATTGAAGACACGATTCATTCGAAATATCAGTATCATTGCCCATATCGATCATGGGAAAACCACATTGACGG
>CAZVPY010000047.1:0-10118 GCA_964629135.1 uncultured Thermotogaceae bacterium
GCCCTAATTAACTTGAATTTTATCCCATAATAAGATATAATAAAAAAATAACATTCAGGGAAGTGGATAAAAGATGCCGGGGAATCAGGAACAAGATGCAAAGCGTTTTTTTCAGCATAATAATGAACTGAAAATCCTGGATATGCTGATGGATATGAGTCAGATTGGTTTTTGGCAACTGGATTTAAAAACCGATGAATATCAATACAGTCCGGAATTGGCTCTCATGCTGGGATATACCGCTGATGAAATACCCCGTAAATTAGAGGCATGGCTGGACTTGGTGCATGATGAAGACAGAAAGAAGTTATTTCCCGTGATCAACAAGCATATAGAAAACGGCAAACCATACACATATGAATTTCGAATGAAATGTAATGACGGAAGTTATAAGTGGATCGAAGCAACCGGAAAAATTTTTAAAAAAGATGAAGCAGGAGAAAACCACTTTTTATTTGGAACACATCGGGATATCACCGAGCGGATCCAAAGAAAAGAAGAACTACTGAGAAAACTCAACTTTTTTATTGAGCCCGAAGTGGAAATTGGTGTGCTTGAACTATCAGATGTTCTGGATGTGGAGTCCGTACAAAAGCTTATGGACAAATCTTACGAAGTAAATCATATGTTGACGGCTATTTTGGATCTTAAGGGAAATATCCTGGTAAAAAATGGTTGGCAGGATATTTGTACAAAGTTTCACAGGGCCAACCCCCTGACTGCGAAAAACTGCAAAGAAAGTGATCGCTTCCTCTCTAAAAATGAGACAAAAGGCTATTTCAAGCTTTACAAGTGTAAAAACAATATGTGGGATATTTCCACACCCATATATATTGGCGAAAAACATATGGGGTACCTCTTTTTTGGTCAGTTTTTCTTTGATGATGACAATGTGGACGTTGAATTATTCAGAAAACAAGCTCGAGAATACGGATTTGATGAAGGGAAGTACATATCAGCCTTGAAAAAGGTACCTCGTTATAGTCGAAAGCAGGTAGACAAAGCTATGGAGTACTACATTGAACTCTTAGATCTCATCACAAATCTTTCCTATAACCGTATAAAGTTGGCAAAAATGACACAAGAGTTAAAGAGCCGCGAAGAACAGCTGCGAGCCATTTTTGAAACAGCAGAAGATATCATATTTATTAAAGATAAAGATTCAAAATATATCCGGGTCAACCCAACCATGGAAAAAATATTTAATATGGATGCCAGAGAAATTCTTAATCACACGTCTGATTCACTTTTTGATGAAGAAATCAGCCAAGAAATTTCGAAAAATGACCGAAGAGTTCTTAATGGAGAAACGGTAGAGACCTACCATACAATACCTGTGGAGGGGGATTTACGTAAATTTTATGCTATCTTAGTCCCTTTACGTGATGAAACCGGTGAAATAAAAGGTATTTGCGGAATATCAAGAGACATTACTGAAATGAAAAAGGCTGAGGAAGCCCTCAGAGATAACTGGAATCTTCTCAAATCAATTATCAACGCCCTTCCAGGGCAATTTCTTGTAGTTGATTCCGAATTTAAGGTGATCCTTGCCAATGAAAGCCGTATTAATGGCGGTTTGTTTAAATATAATTCATTAGAGCAAATACGCGAAAAAAAATGTTATCAGGTTTTTCAGAACTTAAACAGTCCATGCCCTTGGTGTAAAATTGGTAATGTTCTTAAATACGGTAGATCTTATCTAGAAACGACAAAACCAGATGATCCCAGAGAAATTTGTGCCGGAAAGGCTTTGCAAATCGTTGTCACGCCTTTGAAAGCGGAAGATGGCAAGGTTGTTGGAGCTGTAGAATACGGATTGGACGTTAATGCATTGAGAAATGCTAAAACAAAAGCAGAAGCAGCAAATAAAGCCAAGTCCGAATTTCTGGCAACCATGAGCCATGAGTTGAGAACCCCCTTAAATGGCGTGATTGGCTTTAGTGAAATTCTTAAAGGTACAGAATTGAATACCAATCAAAGAGAATTTTTGGATATCGTTCTTCAATCGGCAAAGAACCTGCTGGGCTTAATCTCAGACATATTGGATCTGTCCAAGATAGAGGCCAACAAACTCGAGTTGGTCAGAGAAAAAATCGATCTGAGAAAACTCCTCAAAAACACACTTGAAGTGGTTCAATACAGAGCGACTGAAAAAAACTTGAAACTTGGCAAAGTGGTGGAACCGGAGCTTCCTCCTTTGATTTTAATCGATCCTTTGAGATTCAAACAAGTCCTGCTCAACCTTTTAACCAACGCCATCAAATTCACCGACAAGGGAGGTGTCACACTGACTGTTCAAAAGCTGTGGAAAGACAGTGAAAATCAAAAGATCAAACTCTATGTGAGTGTGAAAGACACAGGGATTGGGATCAAAACAGAACATCAAAAAATGATCTTTGACGCTTTCAGTCAAGTGGATATGACAATCACCAGGAAATTCGGCGGAACAGGATTAGGGTTGGCTATCTCCAACCAACTGCTAAAAAAGATGAACACGGTGTTGCAACTCGAAAGCAGCCCGGAAAAAGGCAGCAATTTTTATTTTGAAATTGTCCTGGATTATTATAATAATGAAAATGTAGAAAAACAAACAAATCCAACGAACATCGGTTCACTTGAAACCGCTTTGCCCAACCTCGTTGGTAAAAAGATCCTAATAGCTGAAGATGATCCCATCAACATGAAGCTAATCAAAACAGCATTGCTAAGATTTTCCAAAGGACTAATTCTAATAGAAGCCAAAAACGGAAAAGAAGCATATCAAAACTTTATAGAACATAAACCGGATATGATTTTTATGGACATTGTGATGCCCGTAAGGGATGGATATAAGGCAGCTGAGATGGTAAGAGAACGTGACAGCCAGATACCGATTGTCGCCATGACGGCAAAAGCACTAAAAGAAGATAAGAAAATCTGCCTGAAATTTGGAATGAATGAATATATTACCAAACCCTTTTCTTTAGAGCAGCTAAAAGAGATGTTGAAAAAGTATTTATAAGTCATGTTATAAGGCGGGTTATTCGTATAAGGGTGAAGAATTATTGAATTTGCCGTTTTCGCTGATTTTCTCACGATTCTTCATCATCATATGAATGAAGGGTTCAACAAAGTCTGGATCAAATTGTTTTCCCGCATTATCCTTTATTTCGTTTAAGGCCGTTTCGAAATCCAGAGGTTTTCTGTAGGATCGCTTCGAACTCATTGCATCCCAGGCATCCACTATCGTTATGATTCTTGAAATTTCAGGTATTTCCTTACCGCTTAATCCATTTGGATAACCAAAACCATCCCATCTTTCATGATGGTGTAGGACCAACTTGGCTATATTCTTCAATCTCTTTGAATTTTTAAGAGTCTCATACCCCCAAACGGGATGCTGTTTGATGACTTCAAATTCATCGTGTGTCAGTTTGCTGCTTTTGTTTAGAATTGCATCTGGGATGAGTATTTTTCCAAGATCATGAACCAATCCCGCCCAATAGGCTTGTTTACAGTCTGCTGGGTTTAATTTCAGCTCTTGGGAAAGAGCAAAAGACAAGTTTGCTACATTTTCAGAATGGCCTTTTGTGTAATTGTCGTGAATTTCCAACATTTTGACAATGGATATGATAATCTCCCTGGTGAAGGCTTCCTTCATTTCGCTGTACCGCTGGATTTTATAAAACGCCGTTGCCAAATAGCGGAAGGCTTTCATGGATTCCAAGGCTTCATTTGAAAAGGATTTGTCACTTTCAGATGCAATGTCGAGACTGATCCCGCCTTCAGGAACATTTCCAATGGACAACTCAAAATATAGGGTTTCCTTATAGTCCTTTGATGCCTGTTTAATCAGTTCTAAATCACGCTTTTCCTTTTCGCTTATACCTGAAATCTTGTTGTTCGTAAACTCCAGAAGGTTTCTATCAATTCCAACTTTATTAATTCCCTTGATGAAAATCTCCTTTGGGATTCGTGTTTTCTTTAGTAAACCCAAATCATGCCCCACACTGTCAATGAACAAGACCCCTTTATCGTTGTAAATATAGACCGTCCCGTAATCGGCTTCGGGTATAATCTGGAAGGCATTCTGAAAAAGCATTTTCATAAAATAACGATTGTCCATGTTGGTAGTTTCATCAAATTTACTGGAAATCTCGATGATTTTAGTAAGTTTTTCGGCAAGCTGCTCATTTTCAAAGCTTTTTTTCTCAAGTTTATCGTTAATTTCTTTCAAGGTCTCATTGGTGGCTTCAAGTTCCTGGTAATTTGCGGTTATCTCTTCTGCCATCTCTTTATAACTTCTAATGACGTGTTGAATTTCTTCTACATCTGTATTTTCCCAGATATATGTATAAGTGCTGGGATCTCTAATATCAAATTTCTTAATGGTTTTTGCCAGATTCTTTAGTGGTTCTGCATATTTTCTTGAGATAAAGGTTATCAAGCCAACTACCAGTAAAAATAACAGAACTATTTGTCCGATGAGATTATAAAGATTTTTCAAGATGTTGCTATGCAACGTCTTTTTGGTGAAATAAATGGTCAACTCACCTAAGTAATTACTACCATACAGGATAGGCTTAGTAACTCTTAATAAAAGGTCTTTTGGTGGTGTTTCTCCCACATCGATGTTCAAGTAGTCAAGATCTTCTTGAACCATCAATCGACCAATAGTTTCAACGGAAAGAAAAGAATCCAGGTTCTCTTTTAAAACTTTTTCATCAAGATTCCACAACGGCTCTCGACTACTCATGAGTACTGCATTTGTCAGCCATTCCACGTCCTGTTCGAATTCGTTTTCAAGCGCTTGTTTATCGTAATAAAAGACTAGCAACAGAACACCTATGAAGATAGCTGCCAAAGCCAAAAGAGTATATTTGAAAATTTTTTTGTTTAGCTTATTCATTACTAAATCATCCTACCTTAAAATACAATATCCAATTTATCTATCGGTGATATCATCAACTTCCATTATAGAATATTAAGATAAAGATAAGGATTTTTTTTCTTTAATGATTTATGAAGTATCTCAACTAATTTTAACCAAAGGGACGATCCCTGTGGGCTTTTTTTTAATTTAACTTCTCAGATTATTTCAATCAATCACTCGTCCTGGCTAAACGCATGCCGTTGCTGAAACTACTGAGATTGGGGTGGCAATCAAAACGATTGGCCACTCTGCAATACAATTCTTGGAAATACCAAGCACCGCCTCGTGAAACACGATAACCCGCCTTACTGGTAGGACTTTCAGGGCCTGTTGGGTTTGTTTTATCGCCAAGTGCATAGTAACCGCTGCCCCAATAATCATGGCACCATTCCCATACGTTTCCACTCATATCGTAGAGTTCCAGTTCATTTGGTGCCTTTTGTCCCACTTCGTTGGTTGATTTGCTAGTGTCTTCTCCAAACATTGGTTTGCACCAGGCGACATCGTTAAAAGTATTGCTCCCGGCATATTTGAAGTCTTCTGTGCTTTTGTGTCCTCCCCGAGCTGCATATTCCCATTCCGCTTCGGTTGGCAGCCTGTATCCTTGGACTTTTGTGATGTCTGTCGTCTGTTTGCCTGTTTTATCCAACAGATTCCCCTCGCCATCATAAGCCTTTGCCAGCCCTTCTTTTTCGCTCAACCAATTGCAATAGGCGATGGCTTCACTCCAGTTAACGTAAATAACCGGTCTTTCCCCTCTTCCCCAATCTTTGTCCCTCTTTTTGCTTTGTCCTTTCTCTCCACAGTAAGCATCGTATTCATTAAAAGTGATCTCGTATTTGCCTATGTAATAGTCATAGTTCAGTGTTACCGTATGGACGGGTTTTTCATTATCCCACCCTTCGCTGTCTCCTCTGGTGTTCCCCATTTGGAATGTTCCGGCCTTTACCAAGACCATTTCCGGTGTTGCAAATACAGCAGTCGTTAAAAGGAGAATCAACACACAACCCATTGCCAATACCCATTTCTTCATAACACACGCCTCCTTTGCTTGTGGTTTTCTTATCTTCTATAGGATAGAGTGTTTGCACACTCTCAACACTCAAAATGCAACAAGAAAAGCGAATTTTGATCAGATAAAGGTGAAAATTGAACGATTATAATACGGGTGATTTTGATTCGATAGGCTATTATTAGGTAACAATTTGGAAAAATGATTTTTTGATTATAGCATGGTTCCACTGTAAAAAAATAGCTCGCTTATAAAAAGAAGAAGAGTCTCTTTACTTAGAGAATAGGATTTTGAGGTTTCTGGGAATCGTCTTATACCAGTCCTCCATTCTCAGATGTTGTAGTTTTTGGCGTGTTTGTGTTTTTAGAGAGGTTATCTTCATTTTTTTCGATCTGATCAGCATTCATTGGACAGAATTTCTGGCAATTTAGGCAATCATATGCGGTATGATGTGTTTTTTTATCCAGCTATTCGGGAAACTCAACAGGGTTTTCATTGAAAAAGGAAAGCCTGCCCTAAGTTACTTGGACAGGCTTTTTACGAATACGGTTATTAATCAGAGTTACTCTTCAAATAGAATTTTGTAGGGTCCATATCCTTTTTCTTCCATTTCGTCATAGGGTATAAACTCAAGGGCTGCTCCGTTGATGCAGTATCTAAGTCCACCTTTGTCCTTTGGACCATCTGTGAAAACATGCCCCAGATGTGATCCAGAAATACCGCTTCTGACTTCAACCACATAGTAATACATATCTGAAACATATTCCAAAGCATTTGCTGTGATGGCTTTTGTAAAACTGGGCCAGCCGGTCCCGGAAGTAAATTTGTCAGCAGAGGAGAAAAGAGGTTCTCCGCTGGCAATATCTACGTAAATTCCTTTCTCATGAACATCCAGGAGTTCACTTGTAAAGGGGTACTCAGTACCAGCGTTTTGTGTAATGTTGTAAGAGGTATAGCTGAGTCTCTCTTTTAAGGCTGCATCTGAAAGATCTCTTTCCACTTCAAATTCAAACAACGGTTTATCCGCTAAACTGAGTGAAATATGGCAATAACCGAAGGGATTTTTTTCCAGATAATCCTGATGGTATTCTTCCGCATCGTAAAAGTCTTGAAGGGGTTCTATTTCGATAGCTGTTTTTTTGCCTTCTTGGTTTTCGAAATAGTCAATCACCTTTTGTACCCTTTTTGCCTGGTGTTCATTCGTATAATAGATCCCGGACCGATACTGTACACCGATATCATTTCCCTGCTTGTTCAACGAATAAGGGTTGATGATACGTAAAAAATGAAGAATGATTTCTTCCAAGCTGATGACATTTTCGTCGTAATCCACTTGAACGGTTTCTACATGCCCGGAACCACGGATGACTTCTTCATATGTCGGATTCTCAATCTCTCCATTTGCATAACCGGATTGTGCGTCGACCACACCAAGTACCCGCTCGAAATAGGCCTCAACACCCCAGAAACAACCTCCTGCCAAATAGATGGTGTTGATATCCCTGTACTCATCGTTAATGATCATACTAAGCGCTTTTGCGTTATCATTGATACCGCCATTCATAATGGGGAGTTCTTTTTGAATCCCGTTGATTTCCTTTTTAGCCTCTGTGGCAAAGGATATGGTTATGAATATTAATATGACCAATATGAACCATTTCTGATATTTCATAATTCTCACACTCCTTAATAAAACTAATATTGTTTTGTTTGACTCTCTTATCTTAAGACGTAAAAGGCTAACCCGTCAATTTATAGTATAATGAGACTGTTAATTTCAAAAAATGCAGGGGGGATTAAATATGTATGGACTCGTTCTTGAGGGTGGAGGGGCACGTGGCAGTTATGAAATAGGTGTGTTTAAAGCGATCACAGAACTTAACATATCGATACAAGCTGTAACCGGCACTTCGGTTGGTGCTCTCAATGGCGCTTTCTTTGCTCAGCATAGGTTTCAAGAAGCTTATGATTTATGGTATAACATGGACAACGGGCTCGTTTTGAATACAGATACGGATACTTATTCAGAGTTGATCAATTTCGACCTGAAAAAGGCTAATTGGAAGAAATACTACAGCTATTTCACCGACCTGTTCTCTGACGGTGGCTTGGATATCAGCCCGTTGAAAAAACTTATTCACAAATATGTAGACGAAGAGAGACTCAGAAATTCGGATATTGCCTTTGGATTGGTAACCGTTTCACTAACTGAAAGGAAACCACTTGAAGTCTTTATCGATGAGATTCCGAAGGGTGAAATTCACGACTTTCTACTGGCGTCAGCCTATCTCCCCGGATTTAAACAGGAGAAGTTAGATGATGAAATATACATAGATGGGGGTTTTCATGATAACACCCCAATTAATCTCATGACGAAAAAAGGTGTGAAGGATATCATCGTCGTCCGGTTAAAGGCTATCGGCCTTTCACAAAAACCAAAGGAAAAAGATCTGAATACCATCGAAATATCCCCAACAGATGAATTGGGGTCAATGCTTGATTTCAGCAGGGATCTTGCGAGAAAAAACATTGAACTTGGCTATTATGATGCCATGCGTATACTTGACGATCAAGTCCGGGGTTTCAGATATGCTCTTAAGAATGTGCCGGATGAGGCTTATTTTGAGCAGTATCTGATGAATTCTTCCGATTCTCTAATCGAACATATGGCAAAGGAATTATCAATAGAAATGATCAATCCCAAAAGAACACTGTTTGAAAAGATAGTTCCTGAACTTGCGCTTTTGTGCGATTTAAAGGATACCGATTCGTATCAGACTATTTTTATAAAAATGGCTGAAATAATAGCTGAATACTTTGGCATCAATCGTTTGCAGTTTTACGATTATCGGGAATTCTTCACATTGATAGAGGACAGGTCTAAAGAAGAAAACCAAAAGAGAGGAATTACCGAGAGAGATTGGAAAAATGATCCTGCTCTTCTTGATAAATTACCGAAAATGCTTAAAAAGCATACCATATTCAAGAAGGCTTTTAAGATACCGTTATTGTTGAAATTGCTTCAGATAAAGGCAGATGAAGAGTGATATAAATGGGTTTTCGTCAATATCAGAGCCCAGCATCCAAAAGGCGGGCCACAATCCCTGCCCTTCAGGGAGTTTTGCTCGTATTTTAATTCTTCCATATTTCATAGATACTTTATCTTTGGTAATCATTCGGGTAGAGGTATAATTTTAACTTCCAATTCTCTCGTTTTTGAAGCCTTTGCATCAAATTGAACCTTATATTTATATCCTTCCTTTATTTCTATCGCCAAGGAGACTGAAAACTGAGGTGGTAAAAATTGCAAAAGAGACGGTTCTTTAGGCAAAAAGAAGGGCTAATTGACATCTCCCTTCTTTTTAACAGTAGCTGTATTGATTCTATCCTTTTTTGGTTAAAAAAGAATAATCCCCACACTTTCAAACATCTGCATAAAAATATCGGCGTATTTGTCGTATTTTTCTACAGGGGCATACGATACCAGAAAGATATACTTACCGGATAAGCTCCAGTAATCACTAATCTGGTAGATACTCGATTTGTACCATTCGCTGTCTGTTTCATCGTAAATATTCGCCATGGCGTGGTCGACACTCAAACCGGAAAGGGTTGTTTGCTCACGTTTAATAAGGTTTTCATTCAACCAAGACTCCTCAAGCAATAGCTGATTTGTGAGATAAATCGAGAAAGAGATAAAACTGCCCTCGTTATCCAGCAGCCATACCTGACAAAAACCTTCATCCAATTCTCCATCGTAGAAATACCAATCGGAGGGATAGTTGAACACAACATTTTCAATAGAAGCCTCATTAGGTAATGGGATTATTTCTGGTTTCGTTTCCGGGGGTGAGGATCGAGACAACGTGAACTCAGCGAATCCTAAAAGTGTTCCGTTTGCCGAGGCCTTAATCTCCCAACGGCCTTTTTTCATATCGGGGGCTATGTCGGAAAGATCAAGAATTCCCCAACATTTGTATTCTTCCCAGAAATCATAGCCTTGTTCGACTGGATAAGGGACAATTTGGATTTGTGTAAGTCGGTTTTGTCCGGATAGATGAGTCCATTCCCAAGTTATTTCAAGGCTTTCATAGACATTTGCTAATTTCATATATACCGCTACTTTTTCTGTGGTATCCCCAAAAACCGCTGTGATGTTTTGCGGTTCTCTTTGAATCACCGCTTCACAGGTGA
>CAZVPY010000048.1:0-10052 GCA_964629135.1 uncultured Thermotogaceae bacterium
TTTTCAGACGGGATGAGAACAATCAGCCCATATGGCATGACTGTTATGCTTATGGGAAATTGAGGGGTGAGGTTTAGATTCTTTTCATTTCTAATAGAAATTATTCAAAAGAATCCCGGACCAAGGGGTCTGTCTTGACCGGCTTCGTGTTTTCGAAAAGAGTCCGATTCGCTCATACGCAAAAGGCTAAAAACTGCAAACTCGCTACGCTCAGACAAGCAGTTTTCTTAACGCCTTTTGCTAATCGCTCACGGCTTTTTTCTGAAAACACTGCAGAGTGTCAAGCCAAACCCCTTACTCCTAATAGTAGTATTCATTCTACTAGAAATGGAAAGATTGAGGTTTATCCTTCGGAGGCATGAAATGAAGTCATTATTCTTTTTGGTGGTGCTTTAAATGTTTAAAAAGAGTTTAATAATCGCTTTGATCTTGTTTGCTTTTACGTCCTTTTGTTTTTCAAAGCAATTGGTGATTACTTTTAAAGACGGCACAAAAGTCGTCTACAATATTGATCAAATAGAGGAATTTTATGTTGAAAATGGAGATAGTGTCTTTTCAACGATTGAAGGAGAATGGAAAGGAGATAGAGGAATCAAAAGTTGCTATATCAACGAATCAGGCCTTTTCAGTATTCAAATGATGAATGGTTATGCCTGGAGTGGCTATTGTCAATTTGAAAATGGTTATCTTATTCTTGAAACGCCTTATCCAATCCCTGTAGAGTATATGCTCAACTATGATATACCGGTTAACATCGCAAAAGAAGCCAGGAAAGTTATTAAGAGAGCTGATCGTTGGATTTTTACCATAACCGGTAATGGTATGAAATTGGAAGGACAAAAACGGAATTTCAGATTGCGTTGGAGCAATGACCGATTGCTGGGCATAGAATATGTGGAAAGGGAAGCTGTATGGGAAAGAAAGTGATGATTTGGATCCACAAAAAACAACTTATCAACGAATTTACGATGTAATCAGACAGATTCCTAAAGGGAAAGTTGCCACTTATGGGTTGATTGCAGAAATTGAAGGAACATGTACCCCCAGAATGGTGGGTTATGCCCTTTCTAATGCAAAAGAGGAGATGTATTTGCCTTGGCATCGTGTGATTAACAGCAGTGGCGAAATTAGCTTGAAAGATTCTGAAGGATATGCACTACAAAGGTTATTGTTAGAACATGAAGGGGTTGTATTTACCGGTGAAAGAGTTAATTTGAAAGAATATTTATGGATCCCGTAAAACGGGTTTCCCATTTTCCTTAAAAAGTTATAGTTGATACGATTCGTGATAAACTATCAAGGGGAGGGATGTCATGTTTAGAGATAAATTTGCCAAACGTTTAAAAGAGTTGAGAAATGAAAAGGGGCTTTCACAGGAGGAGCTTGCCAATGCGATTCAATCCAGTACGAATGCTGTTGGTATGTACGAAACCGGAAAAAGAATGCCCAGGGAAGAGATTTTAGAAAGAATAAAAGGCTTTTTTGGGTGTTCATACGATTATCTTTTTGGATTCAGTGATGATCCTAATCCTGAAGCGGATAAGACTTTAACCGTTTTTGAATATAATCCTGAAAGCGACCCGCCTTTGGTTTCTACTAAAAGACATGTCCTTTTTCAGAAAGGTGATCTTGCTGTTAAGCTGGGACCAGTTCTTTCCCGGTACATGTACCCATTTTATCTTATGGATGATGTGATCATCTTTTCGTCTGTCAATTCTATTAAAGGAAATATTACGGCGTTGCAGTATAACCGAGAACTTTATATTGGCAGGGTTTCCAAACAGAATGATGTTTTCGAAGTGGCATTTCTCAATCCTTCAATAAAGAAAAAGAGAGTTCCGGAACATGGGACAAAAATCATCGGTATGATGGTTGGAATGGTTAGGCTGATGGAATTATAAGAAATTGGCAACGTTCCCCTATGTTATACTATAACACAACGATTTATATCGATTTGGAGGTAGTGAGATGATCAGGGTAAGATTTGCTCCCAGCCCTACGGGCTATTTACACGTTGGCGGTGCAAGAACCGCTTTGTTTAATTATTTATTTGCAAAACACAATAACGGAAAATTTATATTACGGATAGAGGACACAGATTTGGAGCGTTCTACCGCTGAGTCGGAGCAATCCTTGTTGAACACTATGGAATGGCTTGGGTTCAAATGGGATGAAGGTCCCGGTGTTGGTGGAGAATACGGTCCCTATAGACAATCAGAGAGAATGGATATCTATAAAAAAGTGGCTCATCAATTGGTGGAACAAGGCAAAGCTTATGAAGCCTATGTTTATCCGGAAGAGTTGGAGAAAATCAGAGAGGAATTGCTTGCTCAAAAGAAATCTCCTCATTACAACGAAGAGATGTTAAGCCAATTTGACACCCCTGAAAGAAGAGAGGAATACAAAGCGAAAGGTATTGAACCGGTTATCTATTTTAAGATGCCCTTTAAGGACTACACCATACATGACTTGATTAAGGGGGAGGTCACCTTTAAAAAAGGTACCGTGGGTGATTT
This sequence comes from uncultured Thermotogaceae bacterium, assembly GCA_964629135.1. Lineage (GTDB taxonomy): Bacteria > Thermotogota > Thermotogae > MWEM01 > MWEM01 > JASUTC01. The sequence goes on from CAZVPY010000048.1 coordinate 2,517, forward strand.
TGTTATATTAAGAAGTACCGGTTTGCCAACCTATAATTTTGCTGTTGTGGTGGATGATGCCCTAATGAAAATCAGTCATGTGATTCGAGGTGACGATCATCTCTCCAATACACTTAGACAATTGGCTGTATTTGAAGGAATGGAATATCCTCTGCCAAAATTTGCACATGTTTCAATGATTCTTGGGCCAGATGGTGCCAGATTGAGTAAACGTCACGGAGCCACTTCCGTTGAAAAATATCAGGAGATGGGTTATTTACCCCAGAGTGTTATGAACTATCTAGCTCTTTTAAGTTGGTCTCATCCAGAAGAAAAAGAAATCATGACCATGGAGGAGATGGTAAAGGAATTTACCATTGAACGGGTCAACTCCAGTGCAGCAATCTATGATGATCAAAAACTTAGATGGATGAACGGGGTTTATATTCGGGAATTGGATGACGATGCACTGACCGGATATGCCAAACCATATATTATTGACTCGGGATTGATGGACGAGGTGCACTTTGAGTCCAATTACAAGTGGATTCGAGAGGCGGTTGGATCTTTGAAAAAGAAGATTCACCAATTTGACGAGATCCCTGAAAGATTGGAAGTGTTCTTTAAAGAACCTATCTTTAAAAAAGAATGGGCACAGCAGATCAAAGACGATGACACCGATCCCGCTTTTATCGAACTATATCATCAAGTAAAATCAGCAGATTCTTGGAATATTCCGGACATTTATCAGCTTTTCAAAGAGGTATCCAAACGAGTAAAGGTCAACTCAAAAAAGTTTTACCATATGCTAAGAGTTGTTTTAACTGGTGAAGAAGACGGACCTGAGCTTGTTAATGTTATTCATCTAATTGGTAGAAATCAAATGTTAAAACGCTTGGAAAGAGTAGTGGATATTATATGATCAGATTAACTGATACCTTGGCCAAAGAAAAGGTGGAATTTGTACCTCTTAAAGAAAATCAAGTTAGTATGTACGTTTGCGGTCCAACTGTCTACAATACAGTTCATATCGGAAATGCCAGACCAGCGGTTGTTTTTGATGCCCTCCGTCGCTATTTTGAGTACAAGGGGTTTAAAGTCACTTATGTTATGAATTTTACCGATATAGACGACAAGATTATCAATCGAATCAATGAAGAAGGCTGGGATTTTGACTTAATTACTAGAACGTTTATACGAGAATACTTGAGGGATATGAGACATCTTGGAGTCAGAGATGCAAATATCCATCCAAGAACATCTAATTATGTTGGAGAAACTATTGCTTTCATCGAAAACCTTCTCAAAAAAGGCGTTGCCTATGTAGTTGATAGTGAGGTTTTTTATGATGTAACGTTATATAAAGGCTACGGTCAGTTATCTCACAGAAAACTTGAAGACATGATGTCCGGTGCTAGAATCGAAATAGATCAAAGGAAGAGAAATCCCGGAGATTTTACCTTGTGGAAACCTGCAAAACCCGGAGAACCCAGTTGGGACAGTCCATGGGGAAAGGGGAGGCCGGGATGGCATATTGAATGTTCTGTCATGGCAACCAGTATTCTCGGAGAAACTTTTGATATTCATGCCGGGGGGAACGATTTGATTTTCCCTCATCATGAGAATGAGCGGGCACAGAGCGAATCCTGTACAGGGAAGGTCTTTGCACGATACTGGCTTCATAATGGTATGCTGCAGATGAACGGTGCAAAGATGGCAAAATCTGTGGGCAATATCATATCAGTTCGTGAAGCCCTTAAAAAATACGGTCGGGATGCAGTTCGAATGTTTCTTTTTTCCACTCAATTCAGAAGCCCCATAGATTATTCGGAAGATAGATTTGAGGAATGGAAAAAGGCAGCTAATCGTGTAAGTGAAGCGCTGATAAGGGTTGAAGAAATTTGTGAAGGGGTTCCTCCTTACATAAAAAAGGAAAGTCAATGGGTCAAAGAAAAACGGGAAAAGTTTGTAGAATACTTGGATGATGATTTTAACACTTCCAAGGTTCTTTCCATGATATTTGACATGGTTAAGGAGATAAATACGACTAAGGATAAAGAAAGACTTACTGAAGCTTACTGGATCATCAAAGGGGAATTCGGAGATGTATTGGGTTTATTCACAGAAGTTCCCTCAAAACAACAACAAAAATCGGGTTCTCACTTGGATGATGTCATGGAAACACTGATCTCGTTAAGAGCCCAACTGAGATCAAAAAAGATGTATGAACAGGCAGATTTTATAAGAGATAGTCTTTCTCAAAAAGGGATTCAGCTTTTAGATGGTCCTGAAGGGACAAAATGGCAGATTTAACGAGGAGGTGAATTCACAGATGAAGAGATCCGGCGAAAAGATGTATTCTTACGTACACTTTGAAAAGGAGCTAACACCCAACTATCACAAAGCGATAAAGTTAAAAAAGCACGCCAGAGAGGTTGGTGACGTCTTTATCGAGACCACTTTTAAACTTCTGAAAAAAGTGGATGAAGAGATTAATGAAAAGGATATTGAAAAAATCATCTTCACTCCAGAAAAGGAAAAAAAGTGGGAATTAAAGCCCTCTTTAAGAAAAAAGGTTGAGGAAAAACTGGACAATTCAGATTTGGATGCTATTATCAGCAGATTTGCACAAGAGGCGTACAAATGGCATGAACACATTGTTCAAAAAGATGAGGACAATGAGTTTTTCAATGCAACCGGCAAAGGAGAACTGGGTAAGGGAGTCGTAAATGGAAAATAGAAATTTTTCTGCCGGTGAATTGATCTTTATTCAAGGTGAAACGGACAGAAAGATTTATAAATTAATAGAAGGCAAGGTTGTTACATACCTTGCCTTTCAGTCTTTAACTCTGCTGGATATTATCATAAGACCTCAGTTTATTGGGATTGCACCGCTTACAGGTGATCGCCATGCCTTCACTGCAGAGGCAGTTGTTGATTCCACACTCAGAATATATGACTATGATACGGATAACTTATTAGAAGAACATACAAATTTGACGAATCAGATGGTGGGAAGGATCAACGCTTTTATCAATCAAGAAGATTTTCACGGCAGGACACAGTTAATGAAACAGATGGAAAAACTGGAAACGTTTACGGAACGCTTTTTTACGCGTTTTTACTCTTATAATCTGGTAAGAGAGGTTTTGCGTGAACTAGTTGATACCGGACAGATAAAAAAGATAGAAAAGGGACAATATAAAAAAAAGATCGATTTAACTTAGAGGAGGGATGGTAACATGTCAATTTTGAAGCCTTTTAAGGCAGTCAGACCAAAAAAGGAATTAGTTACAAAGGTGGCCAGCAAGCCATATGATGTTCTGAATTCTGAAGAAGCAAGAGAAGAGGTTAAGGATAGTCCTTATTCATTCTTACACGTTGTGAAGCCTGAGATAGATTTGGATCGTTCTGTTGATCCATATGACAAACAGGTCTATCAAAAAGCTGCGGAGAACTTAAACAAATTTATTGAACAAGGTATCTTGATCCAAGAAGAAGAAGAACAGCTTTATTGCTATGAACAAGAATGGAAAGGTCACAAACAGGTTGGTATTGCAGGTTGTTTTTCAGTAGATGAGTATCAGGCTTCCAAAATCAAAAAACATGAGTTTACAAGAAAAAAGAAGGAGGATGACAGGGTTAACAACATTTTGGCGACAAATGCCAATACAGGTCCTGTTTTTCTTACTTATCGTAGTGTTGAACGGATAGACGAATTGATTATGGCAAATACTCACAACGAACCACTCTACGATTTGACCGATGAGTATGGGTGTCGGCACCGGATTTTTAAAGTGACCAATGCCAAAGAATTGGTAGAAGCTTTCAAATTAGTAGAATCATTGTACATTGCAGATGGACACCATCGGGCTGCATCAGCTTCACGTGTACGGGATATAAAAAAAGAAGACAATCCAAATCATACCGGTGAAGAAGAGTACAATTTCTTTTTAGCTGTTTTGTTTCCACACAAACAATTAAAGATTTTAGATTACAACAGAATCGTGAAAGATTTAAACGGACTTTCAGAAAAGGAATTTTTGAACAAGATTAAAGAATCTTTTGTTGTGGCAGAAGAAGGTGAGATTTCTTATTCTCCTTCCACCAGTAAGGAATTTGGTCTTTATTTGAGCAAAAAGTGGTATTCTTTAAAGGCAAAAGAGGGACGCTTTGATGAGGATGATCCGGTGAAATCATTAGATGTTGCACTACTACAGGATAATTTGTTAAATCCGATTTTGGGGATAGAAGACCCAAGAACCGATGAGAGAATTGATTTTATTGGCGGCATAAGAGGGTTGAGAGAACTGGAAAATAAGGTAAACAGCGGAGAATGGAAATGTGCATTTTCCATGTACCCCACATTGATGGACCAACTATTGGATGTGGCAGATGTCGATAAAACCATGCCTCCAAAATCGACTTGGTTTGAGCCAAAACTTAGAAGCGGTTTGTTTGTTCATTTATTGTAAAAAAGGCCGGGATTTCCCGGCCATTTAAGAAAGAAGGGGGTTTTTTTGCTCAGAAACATCTTCAGCTTGGATGCTGGCAGCGATATTCTTAAAATATGCGATAAATCCGGTGAGATAATTCTAAATGCCGCAAATGCTCTGTTGAAAAATGCTTACAATGAAACAACAGCAGTGGGTAATACTGCCAAACAACTGATGGGAAAATTACCCCCTGATTTCCGTTTTATCAAACCTGTCAAAGAAGGGCATATTAGTGATTATCATGCCATGATTCAAGTGCTTCAATTGTTGTTTTTTGATAAAAAGAATATTAAAGGGTTGTTTAAACCCTATTTTGTAATCAACACGTCAGTTAATGCTACCGTAGTAGAACAAGAAGCTTTATGCGAAGCGATTATTGAAGCGGGAGCCTCAAAGGTGTATCTTTTGGATTCTACAGTTTCTGCAACTGTTGGTGCCGGAATTGATATTGCCGAATCAAAGGGAAATATGATTGTAATTGTCGGTGCAGAACATACTGAAGTGGCCATACTCTCTTTGTCCAACGTTGTTTATTCAGCAACACCTGATTTCAGTTTGAAAACTTTAAAGCGATCAGTTTCCTTTTACATGAATGAAACGCATCAAATCTTATTGGGAGAAAATACGGTTGAGGAAATAGTAAAAAGAGCCTTAAATGAAAAAGCAACCATAGACCAAAAGATTGGTCCTATAGTAGGTATCGATAAAAAAAACGGATTGCCAAAGAAAATATTTATCAGTGTCAATGAAATTTGGGAACTGATGTTGAAACAATTGAAATTCCTTGTTGCTTCAATTAGAGAAAGTATGGAAGGGATTCCCCCGGAACTAATCAAAGATATCATGGAAAGAGGGATTATCTTTGCAGGTGGACTGGCTAATTACTCCGGGTTTCTTGATTACATAAAAAGGGTTTTGGAGATCAATATCATAGTTCCTCAAGAACCTGAATTTATATGTGTACGTGGAAACATGATCATTCAAAGAAATCGAGCGCTACACCCTTTGATACGTGAGGTTATTTGATTAATGACTAGAGAAGAAAAATTGGCTTTTGTTTGGTGTTCTATCTTTTTGATAGGTTGGATGATTTTTACCTTTTTTTTCACAAATCAATATGAAACACTTGGTCAATTTACCAACAAAAATCTTTCTTTTCTTGAAAAATGGAGAATGTCTTATAACGCATTTATTGGAAATATCGAAAAGGCTGTTAACTTGAATGATGTTGAATATGAACGATTAAGAAGCACTTCATTTACAATGATTTACAAGCGAGAATACGAGCAATTACGGGAATTCATGTCGATTAGCGATCAAATGGATATTTCTGAATTTGTACATACCGGTGTTTTAGTAAATACTCAGGGAACGAGAGATGCTGAAATTTTAAAAGTCATTTCCACTAATACAATACCTCAAAAGGGTTTTTTGATTTCCCCCAATTTATCAGCTGTTATTGGAAAAGTTCAATATGCACGTGGAAACACAGCAGATATCATTCCCATATGGAATGAGCAATTCACAGCACAAGTAATGGTTAAAAATCATGAAAATGAGATTGTATACCCGGATGTTGCATTGATAGAAAACAAATTAGTGGTAAATTTTAATCCCGCTTTTCCTTATAATCCAGGGGATGGAGTGTACTTATCAGAATATGAATCTGGAGGATATACATTAACGAGATATGGGTGGACACGGATTGGCAAAATCGCACCTGTCAAACAAAACGAAATCGTTGAAAAATACGGGATTGAATACGATTATACAAGAGAAGAAATTCTGAAAGAACGATATTTTTTTATTGTAGAATAAATTAATAAATGGAGGGAAAAAATGGAGATGATTGAAGGTATTACTTTTGATGATGTTCTGCTTGCACCCGCTTACTCCGAAGTAATTCCCAGAGAAACAAATTTAGAGACCAGATTAACAAAGTCTATAACATTAAAAATGCCATTGGTTAGTGCCGCTATGGATACCGTTACAGAATATGCCATGGCTAAGGCATTGGCAAGGAATGGTGGAGTGGGCGTTATTCACAAAAACATGTCAATCAAAGAGCAGGCGGAACAAGTTGACCGGATAAAAAGGACGGAAAACGGAATTATTTACGATCCGCTAACGATAGCTCCGGATAAGCATGTAGCTGATGCTGACGATTTGATGAGAGAATATAAGGTCGGTGGATTGGCCGTTGTTAACTTAAACAACGAGTTATTGGGCATGGTAACCAATAGAGATATCCGTTTTGAAGATGATCCCGAAAAAACTGTGAAAGAACTTATGACCCCTATCGAAAAATTAGTCACAGCAAAAGAGGGTATTACCCTTTTAAAAGCTAAAAAGATACTTCATGAGAATAAAGTAGAAAAGCTTCCCATTATTGACGAAAACAACATAATAAAAGGCTTGATTACCATAAAAGACATCAACAGTGTTGTTGAATTTCCAAACGCCACCAGAGACGGAAAAGGCCGACTCGTTGTAGGTGCTTCCATTGGAACAGGGCAAGATGCTATGGAAAGGGCCAAAGCGTTAATAGAATCTCGTGTTGATTTTATTGTTGTAGATACGGCCCATGGTCATTCGAAAAATGTTTTAGACACCATTAAAAAATTAAAACAGCGTTGGCCCGAGATAGAGATTGTTGGTGGGAACGTTGCAACTGCTGAAGCTACAAAGGCCTTAATTGAAGCAGGAGTAGATGCCGTAAAGGTGGGGATCGGACCCGGTTCTATCTGTACTACAAGAGTAGTAGCCGGTATTGGTGTTCCTCAACTCACGGCAATAAAGGACTGTGCAAAAGCAGCTTCAGATCATAACATTCCAATCATCGCAGATGGTGGTATTCGTTATTCAGGAGATATTGTGAAGGCCATTGCTGCAGGAGCCTCATGTGTGATGTTGGGTTCCATTTTTGCAGGAACCGAGGAAGCGCCCGGAGAAGCTATACTTTACGAAGGAAGAAAATACAAGTCCTATCGAGGAATGGGCAGTATCGGAGCCATGGTTAGAGGAAGCAGCGATCGCTATTTTCAATCAGGTGCCTCTGAAG
>CAZVPY010000049.1:0-6847 GCA_964629135.1 uncultured Thermotogaceae bacterium
CCTTCTTTGAATATTCGGAGCTTCTTCCCGCACCCATCATTAACAGTACTGTTTCTTCGTTTTCTGTTCGTACAATATGATGGATGATATCGTTAGGGGTTGTGATGCATGTGAATGTTTTTCCCAGTTCTTTCAGTAAGCATTTGAAATCTTCAAATATTTTAGGTTCTTCCTTTTCATATGCACTGAAGACAGGCATAACTATAAGTTCTTCAACCAGCGGAGAAGCGAGTCTTTGTGCAAACATTTTCATATCTCGCTTAAGTCTTGTATATCGATGAGCCTCAAAAACAATGATCATTTTCTTGTTTCGATATCGATCGGAGATCGCTTTAATGGAGAACTCAATTTCTTTTGGCGTGTGTGCATAATCATCAACGATTAATAGGTTTTTATTTTGGAGCCTGATGGTCATTCTTCGATCAACATTTTCAAAGTCAGTCAGATTGGCTATGGCACTTTCTGGTTTGATTGCTAATTGTTCACATGTTTTGACAGCGCACACTAGATTGGCTTTGGTATAAATATCCTTGATTTTTTCGTTGATTTCACAGTAAGCATCATATTGAGTAGGTGAGAAACATACACTGTTATTGGGAATATCTTCCAAATCGCATGGGACTACCCCTCTTTGGGCATTCTTGATAAAGGTTATCATAGATTCAGTATAATGTTTCAGATCATCTTTATAGTGTTCAAGATGATCCCCTCTTAGATTAGTTAAGACAGCGATTTGACTTTTTATGTTTTTAAAATAACCGTCACTTTCATCGATTTCAGCAACTAAAGGGCCACTTCCTCGTCTGTAATTACCAAATTCAAGGTCTTTATGAACGCCTCCCAGGAGGACAGTAGGATCCATCCCATGACGAATTAAAATATGCCCAACCATTGCAGTTGTAGATGTTTTCCCGTCCGTTCCGGTGATTCCGATCAAATCCTTTTCCGATTCCTTGATTAATAGTTTTAAAAAATCTAACCTAGAAAACAGGACAATCTTTTTCTTTTTCGCTTTTATTATTTCTGGATTATCATCTGATACAGCGGTCGTAAAAACGCAAATGTCATGATCTTGTATATTTTCTTTTTTATGCCCAATTTGAATATAAATGCCCTGGCTTTGTAATAAATCCACTCGGTCATTTTTCTGATCTGAACTACCACTCACGTGATAGCCAAGATCATTTGCAAAAAGAGCAACACCACTCATTCCTATTCCACTTATTCCAATGAAATGAACCTTTTTCAAACAGCACATCACCTACTCTCTTCTCTCACCATTTTAACATAAATCAATGTGACTTTTTCTGTGCTATAATTGTGAAAGGAGGGTAATGACTTGGGGGTTGTTAAATATTTTGTTTTTTTTCTTGTGTTGTTCATTCTTGTTTTTTTTCATTTCTTTCAAAAACCTGCTATCATCAACGCGCCTTCAGGAATCAACGATTATTTGCAGATTTCCATGCCTTTCTTTGGGAAAATTTTACGTGTTCAAGGCGGAGAGCTTTTAAACTCAGAAAGGGTATGTACCTTTAAATTAACAGAGCCCTCTTTTGAAATGGATTATTTTATTCCAGGACCATTTCAAAGTAAAGGTAAACTTGTTTATTTTATGACATTTGAACAAGGTGATTTTGACTCCGATGGTTTCCCTGATAAAGCAGAGCTTTATGGAGAAGATTGTGAGAGATTTCGTGATTGGATGGTGTGGATAGCCAAAAATCAAAAAATCTCACCCTCACCAACTTGGATTCATCGAGATTGTTCAGGTTTAGTCAGATTTTCAATTGTTGAAGCCTTGAAAAAACATGATACCACTTGGATCAACGCCTTTGGGAGTTCGCCGCCTAATTTTGAAGATGTTCAGGTCTTTAATTATCCTGATATCCCCTTGATTAATTCCAGCCTTTTTTTAACTTCTCAGGGATTTCAAGGTTTTGCAGATGCCAGGCATTTGCTTTTGTACAACTGTGAAAAGGTAGGGAATGACTTAAATGAAGCAAAAAAAGGTGATCTTCTGTTTTTATATCATCCACAAGATTTCGTATTTCCCTACCACGTCATGATTGTAACGGATGATGGTTTTGTTTATCATACCGGACCGGATGATGAATCAGATGGTTATGTGAGATTGTGGAAGCAAGAGGATTATTTGGATGCAGCACCTTTGATTTGGCTTCCGGTAAAGGAAAATCCAAATTTTCTTGGTGTCTTTCGACTCAAAATATTAAATGACTAATGTGGTCTGTAGGAGGTTGCTATGAATAAAAAAATATTAATAAATTTATTCATGATTTTGTTGATGGCTCCGGTTATTTTTGGTACGATTTACGTGGATGATTTGAATGTCTTGGGTCCAAGTGATACGTTCCAATTCCAGATATACACCTATTCCAACGCTGATAAAAGCCCCGTTTTAATGTCCATTTACAAAATACCGGATGCATTTTCCATCTTCTTAAATGGATTAAATTCTGCTGAAATAGAAGAACTTTTGGCTAACAGAGAAGAAATGATTCATTATCAGATTCCCGTAGAATCCTCTTGGCAGAGAGAAACTTTTCCTTTAACCTTTTTTAAAGAGCTTGGAGGATATATTTGTAAGTTTACAAGGGACGGAAAAGTCGTTTACACCGTTGTGGAAAGAACGGATATTGATGGTGTTGCCATTGACAGGGGATCATTTGTCAACCTGGAGGTGTGGCACTCAAGAAACGGGGAGAGGATTTCTTTCGGTGACATTTATACAGGTTTTGAGCAAATATATATGGGATCACTCACTGATCCATTATTGCAAAAGATAGAAAAAGCAGATGTTAAAGACGGATTGCTTATCATCAAAACGCCTTCCGGAGATGCCATCGTACAACTTGACAAGGAGGATTTGATCAAAGAGAATGCGATAGAGTTAATCTTTCTTTCAGAAAAACCTTTATATCGGCCAGGTGAACAGATCAATTTAAAAGGTACTTTTTACGATCGTAAAACCTCTTCTCTGGTAGAAAAAGGAAGCGTTACGATGGCTTTGATCGATCCCATGGGAAACAAATTAAAGGAACAAACTTGTGATTTAGATCAATGGGGTGGTTTTAAATTTGAATATCAGACTGTTGAAGACTCTATTCGAGGCCACTATGATTTCATAGTACAATATAATGATAACAAATTTTATAGATATATTGAGCTTTCAGATTATCAAAAACCGGAATTTACAGTAGATGTTGAGGATATAAAAGAGATTTATTCTGTGGGACAAAAACCTCAATTTGTCATACGATCCGATTATTATTACGGGCAACCTATACAGTCAGGTCAAGTTCATATGAAATTAGATTTATTGCCTGACTACGAAAAGACTTTCAGTTCAAAGACATTGGATATCCGTTTTAAAAATTTAACAGATGGTGTAGCTACGGGGACTCTACCTATTTTGGGTGAAACAATAGAGGATTATTCTGTTGAATTTACGGTTGTGGATCAAAGCGGTCGTGAAGTAAGTGCACATAAATATTTTAAATTCATCCCCTCCAACATACAAATCAAAACAGAAAAATGGAGATATTGGAATAACTTTGGTCAATTGGTGAACGGCACTTTTTCAATGAATCCTCTTGTTAAAGAAGCGAATATAGCCAGCAGAGCCTTAAATTTCGAAATCTATAGAAAGGGAAATCTTATCTTAGACGAAGTTTATGAGACGGACAAAAACGGAACCATTGATTTCTCATTTGACCCGGTTTTGCCTGGTCATTATATCCTCAAAGTAACTGATGCTGAATATCCTAACAACCAGTTGGAAAAGAGCTTTTTTGTTTACTCCTCAAATTATTCCTATTCAACCAGCAACAAATTAGACATTATTACTGATAAGGAGGGTTATCGACCCTCTGAGGTGATTAACTTAAAATTACTCTCTTCACTACATACATTGCATTTGTTAGCAGTTTTTGATTTTGGGAATTCAGTCATGACAAAAAATGTAGAGATTAAGAATAATGTTGCAGATCTATCTTTCGTTATTCCGCCTGATATCACTAGAAATTCAGTAAGTGTAAGATTTATCAGTTTTTTTGCAGGTGAGAAAATTTCATTGAATAAGGAGATACCGGTAACATTAGATAGACATTTGCTAAATATTGATCTTCATACTCCAAACCAAGTTCAACCTGGAGACCAAGTTGAATATACTCTTTCCTTGTCTGATGCACAAGGGAATCCTGTCAACGGAGTTGTAACACTAAATGTTATTGACCAATCTCTATTGGATTTATACGGAGATGATGATTGGAGAGAAGTGCTGTCAACACTTGAAAACCCACCTTTTAATTATTACTTTGAATCCTTTAACAACGTCCATTATATCAGCAGGAATAATGCAGAAAACATGCTTCCTTACGATACTCCAGATACATTGGCCCAAACAAAAAAGGCCGCTACGGGAAAAAGTGTAAAGGTAAGAAGCGATTTTTCTGATTCAGCTCTTTGGTTACCTGTGGTAGTTGTTGACGGAGAAATTCAATCCCGATTCAACCTTCCTGAGAGCTTGACAACTTGGAATATGAGAAGTGTTGGATTTACCGTTGATGGTAAAAGAGGCTATGCCAGTACGGATTTTATATCTACTTTACCTGTTACGGTGAACGAAATATTTCCTAAATTCTTGATTGCGGGTGATGAGATTGAACTTGGAATGAATGTAGGGAATTACTCGGGAGAAGATCTACAATTTGAACTTGTTTTTGAAGGACCTTCATTTGAAGAAAAAAGAGAGATATTCTTGTCAGATCAGCAAAATACCATTCAATGGTTTCATTATAAAGTACCCGAAGTTGAAGAAAAAGAGCTTTTTAAATTTCATATGAGTGCTTTGTCAGACAGTTTCTCTGACGCAATGATTTATGAAATACCGATTCATCCATATGCCTTTACTAAACAATTAGGGCAAGGGGGCATCATCACTCGAGACAGTGTGGATCAGATTCTTGAGATACCTGTTGATACTGAGCTTTCTGTTCGTATCAGTGCCAACTTAGAAAACGAATTAGTTAAAGCCTTAGAATACTTGATTGACTATCCGTATGGCTGTACTGAACAAACAGTAAGCAGTTTCCTTCCAAGCGTGGCTTTTATGCAGTTGAATCCGGACTATAAATCAGAAACAAGCGGAGCTTTCTCAAGAATTTCAGACATAACAGAGACTTCTCTGAAAAGATTGTATTCTTTCCAAAATTATGAAGGCGGATGGGGCTGGTGGAAAAACGGTGAGTCAGACCAGTTTATGACTTCTTATGTTTTGTACACCTTTTACAAATTGATGCAGATGGGAATGGATGTTAATCAACAGTCCTTTGAACGTGGTAAACAGGCCTTGAAAGCTTTGATTGAAACAACAGAAAAACCATTGCCTTTCAGTGAATACGTCCTGTCTTTATTGAATCCTTCACACACCATAGTCTTAACCGATCAACAATCTAGATCATCGAAATTGTTCTTGTCTTTGACCATGATGGAGCGCAATCAAAAAGAAGTGGCTCTATCGTTGCTAAATGAATTGTTGAAAGATGGAAAGACAGTTGGGGGTATTTTTAAGATTAATTTTGACCGAACCAGTTACTTTATAAATGATGTAATTATGAATGCTTTGTTGTTTGAATTAATGATCAAAACAGGCTATAACGGAGAAGAAGTCAATGGTTTGTTCAAATACTTATATGGGAAAAAGACAGGCCGATTCTGGTCCTCTACCAAAGATACTGCATTTATAGTGATGGCTTTATCTCATTATATCTTTGAAGACGAACTATTTGATTATTCCTTAATAACTTCCAACTCAAACGATGAAACTGAATCGTTAGCCACTGGAGTGATACACAAGGGGAATACAAAAGAATATGTTTTTAACGTTGAATCCCCCGCTTCGCTAAATCTTTCACTTTCTGGGTCCACCGGATTACTTTGGGAAATTTCGTTGTCACAATGTTGGGATCCACTTGATGAAAGATTAACGAGTACCTTAGAACAGGACGCTTATCTCAATCGTAGTTTCCAGGTGAAAAGAGATGTTTTGGTAGTTGATGTTGATGGTGAAAATTCTTATGACTCCCTTTATATCCCCATTCAAAGTGATATACGTTTAGATACAGTGGTGGAATATGGAGGACCGATTCCAGAAACGGTGCAACCGGTGAAGATTGAATCATTCAACATTGAGAAAACACCTCAAAACTCTTGGAGTCTTTTATATTTGAATCACAGTGAAACAGGCATCAAGATACCTGAAGGCGTAAAGCTCATTGGTATGGATGCCACTTCTTTGACGTTTGACAGAAATCCATTTAGTTATCAAGAGGGGAAATGGCGATTTTTATTCGAAGAAAACGATGGCGATTTAGTTGTTGGAGATGAGATTCGCTCCACGATTACCCTTGATTTACCTGTAGAATATAATTGGGCAGCTTTGGAAGAATATCTGCCTTCCTGCTTTGTTCAAAACGAAAGTTATATAGATAATTATTATTTTGGTAAATATTTTTCAACACGCAGTTATTTATGGACCTATTACACTTCCAATATTGAGAATCGATTCGATAGGACATCCGTTTTTTTCGATTTTGTTGAAGAAGGTCTTTCCGTTTATCAAAATCATTATAAAGTGATCGCTTCCGGTGAGTTTTTGATTCCACCGTTGAAGCTCTTCCAAATGTATGAAGTGGATTCTGATGCTGTAGCGCCAGGTTTAGTGATCAACGTAAACCAAAAATAAATGTTCCAATAATGAATCCTATGAATAAAATAAAAAATACCATAAATATAATAGCGGTAATCGTTTCTTTATTAACTTCTATTT
>CAZVPY010000049.1:6857-10017 GCA_964629135.1 uncultured Thermotogaceae bacterium
AAAAAAATTTTAGTTAAAATTTACCGTTTTACTAAAGGTATTAAGAGAAGTTTTTACTTTTGGTTTGGTTTTTTATAAAAGAACGTTAAAACGAGAGTCACTGCTAATCCAATAGCAGAAATCACGAAAGCGACATTTTGTTTATCTTGTTTGTTTTATTCTTGAGTATTTCTATTTGTATGGCCGCTTTTAGTGATTTGTCGTCAAGCCATTGGGCATATGAATCAGTGATGTATTTGACGGAATTGGGTGTTATCAGTGGTATGCCTGATGGTACTTTCAGAGGCAACGATCCTATGACACGTTATCAATCTGCCGTGGCGATGAAACGCTTGTTGGATTTTTCCAATGCAAATGCAGGGCCAAATACAAGCAGCCCGGAGGGTTTGCAAAGCAGATTGTTTGAACTGGAAGCCCTTGTCAATCGTTCCTTAAATGCTGTTGAACAGGTTGGTGAAGATTACCGATTGATTATGAAAAAACTTGAAAATACACCTATTGAACCTATTAATAGCGGATTGGAATATGCAGATTTAGAAAGATTGGTTGATGAAATTCTTGAAGTAAAATTGGATACGAGAAATATTGAAAGTGCCATAAATGAAAACAGTGGAAAGATAGAAAATTTGAAAGGAGAGAATCAAGAAATTTTCAGAGAATTGAAAATGATTAATATGGAGAGAGAGGAAACGATAAATCGTTTGGATGAAATCAATTCAAAAATGAACACCTATCGATGGGTTTCCATATCTTCAGCGGTGATTGCCGTTGGCTCTCTGATCATGGCGAGTTTTTGTCTTTTCAAATAAGATGGGGGATTGTAAATCTTCGGATTACGATGTTTAGATATTTGTCAAATTGTGATAAAATAGACTTATGAACAGTTTTAAGCGTTTGATTGACAAATTGGCTAAAAGAAGTGGGGTTTTCTCTGAGATCAAGGTCAGGCTCATTCTTGAAGAATGGGATGACATTATTGGCAGTCCATTATCAAATAAAACTAAACCCGTTGCTTTAAAGGCAGGGGTTTTGTATGTGTTATGTGAAGACCCTTTATGGGCACAAGAATTGAGATTCTACACAGAAGATATCTTGAAAAAATTAAAATCAAAATTAAAGGATACACGTGATGTCAACACGATTAAGATAATTCGAAGGAGTGAAGAAGTTGGCGGAAAAATATACAGCTGATAATATTAAGGTTTTAAAGGGATTGGATCCTGTCAGGAAAAGACCTGGGATGTACATCGGGTCAACATCCAGCACTGGGCTCCATCATTTGGTTTATGAAATTGTAGACAACAGTATTGACGAAGTGTTGGCCGGATACTGTGACCAGATAAACGTGACCATTTTAAGCGATGGTTCAATTGAGGTTGAGGATAACGGAAGAGGAATACCTTGTGATATGCACCCCATTGAGAAGAAAAGCGCTCTTGAAGTTGTTCTGACTACATTGCATGCCGGCGGAAAATTTAACAAGGACAGTTATAAGGTCAGTGGTGGATTACATGGTGTAGGATTGTCCATTGTGAACGCCTTATCTGAATGGTTGTACATCGAAATTCATCAAGCAGGTAAGATATACGTTCAAAAATACGCCAGGGGATTTCCACAAACAACTGTGGAGGTTGTGGGTGAGTCCGACAAAACAGGGACAAAGATAAGATTTTTTCCTGATTCACAAATTTTTACAACCACAGAATTTGATTTTGATATTTTAAATACCCGATTTATGGAACAGGCATTCTTAAACCCGCAAGTCACAATTAAACTGACCGATAAGCGGGAAGAAGAGCAAGAAGAAGTTATTCATCATTATAGCGGTGGTTTATCCGAGTTCGTGAGTTATTTGTTGAAAAACTCCAAGACATTAACCCCTGATCCCCTATACATAACTGGTGAATATAATGATATCGAAGTTGAATTGGCCATACAATACACAAAAGGCAGTGAGGAAAAGATCAGGTCTTACGTAAACAACATAAATACGGTTGATGGTGGTACCCATTTGACGGGATTTAGGATGGCCTTAACCAAGAGTATTAATGATTACATCAAAAAATACGATCTTTTGTCAAACGGAAAGAAAAAGAAAAATGAGGAGCTTCAAATTATCGGAAAAGACACCCGTGAAGGGTTAGTGGGTGTTCTAAGTATTAAAGTGCGAGAACCTCAATTTGAAGGTCAGACAAAAGCAAAACTCGGAAACGAAGAAGCTCAGGAAGCCGTTAATCATGTCGTGAAGGATAAATTGACCGAATACTTTGATATTCACGTAGATGTGACCAAGCGAATATTGGACAGAGTCATTCAGGCTGCCAAGGCGCGACTGGCTGCTAAAAAAGCAAGGGAAATGGTGAGAAGAAAAAGTGCTTTAGAGTCTTCTACATTGCCTGGAAAATTGGCGGATTGTTCCACCAAAAAGCGAGAAAAATCAGAACTGTTTATCGTAGAAGGGGATTCCGCCGGAGGTTCTGCTAAACAAGCTCGGGATAGGGAATTTCAAGCCATTCTCCCATTACGGGGGAAGATTTTAAACGTGGAAAAATCATCCCTTGAAAAGGTATTAAAAAGTGATACCATATCAGACATCATTACTGCATTGGGAACGGGTATTGACGATGATTTTGATATATCAAAGAGCCGATACGGTAAGGTGTTCATCATGACTGATGCCGATGTAGATGGTGCTCATATTCGCACACTGATTCTGACGCTGTTTTTTAGACACTTCAGAGAGATGATTAACGATGGAATGGTTTATATTGCCATTCCGCCGTTGTTTAAATTAACAGTTGGCAAAGAATCTCATTACGTTTATACGGAAAAAGAACAAGTTCAAATAATGAAGGAACTACGAGGAGAAACCAACCGGAAGGTTGGTGTGCAACGTTACAAAGGGTTGGGGGAAATGAATCCAGAGCAGCTTTGGACTACTACAATGGATCCCACTACAAGACGAATGGCTAAAGTGACCATGGAAGATGCAGAGCTTGCGGATTCCATTTTAACCACATTAATGGGTAACGATGTTGAAGACAGAAGGCGATTTATTACACATCATGCCCTACAGGTAACCAATCTGGATATTTGATGGTGGAAAAAGGAGAAAAAAAGGTTCAAGTGATCTTATTCTTGATCCTTGTCATGGGATTGT
>CAZVPY010000050.1:0-9941 GCA_964629135.1 uncultured Thermotogaceae bacterium
CAGATTGATAAACGGATGTTATGGGGATACGTGCAGTTTTTATGCCAAGATTATCAGCCAACTTTTGTGAATCATCCAAACTACCTTGAGAACTAAATTGAGAGGGCATCAAAAGGCAAAAGACGTTGTCACTTCCCAGGGCTTCAACAGCTAATGTGGTAACCAATGCTGAATCCAGTCCGCCGCTTAAGCCGATCAGGACCTTTTTAAAACCGTTTTTACTGATATAATCTTTAATGGATTGGATGATGGCTTGATAAAGGGAAGTCATATCATTGGGTTCTCCGAAAATGGGAAAATCTTCACTTTTAGAGTTCAACTCAAAGGTTATGATATCTTCACTGAAAGATTTTGCACGCATCATGATTTTTCCGGTAGGATTTGTCAAAAAACTTCCACCGTAATAAACCAAATGATCGGTTGTTCCCACTCGATTCACTTCCAAAAAGGGATTGCCTGTTCGCCGAGAAATAAACGAGCCGGTATTTTCTCTTTCACGCTGTATTCCCCTGTAATAAGGTCTGGTATTGAGATGAACCAATACAGTGTTTGGTGTGGAATCGATTGTATTGATTTGAAAACCGACATCTCTTTCATCTTGAAAGATTGTCAGGCGTTGACCGTCAATCTCAATAATCTTATCTTGTTGATGGCTTAAATCCAATGTGTTGTTTTCGGATAACAAAAAGACCATTTCTTCACTGTTCGCCTCTTGAATAGGGCAAGTAATCAATACCTTTAAAGAGAAATTTTTTAAATGGTCCGTCAATGACTTCAAACAATTATGTGATTCCTTCAGGAAATGTCCTCTTTTGAAAAGTGAGTTATATTCCATCCCAGTTAGGCTTTGAGCCGGGAAAATGAGTAAGTTACTCTTTGCTTTTATGGCTTCATTAACTCCTTGAAGGGCTTTTTCCAGATTTCTTTTAAAGTCACCTGGAAAGGGGTTTGTTTGATGTATGGTTATTGCAAATGACGGTTTCATACCTTTAGGCCTCCTTGAAATTCTGTTCATGTAAAATGGCTTTTTGATAACGGTTTTTCGATTATATCACGAAGAAAAATGAGGGATTTTGTG
Source organism: uncultured Thermotogaceae bacterium (assembly GCA_964629135.1). Classification (GTDB taxonomy): domain Bacteria; phylum Thermotogota; class Thermotogae; order MWEM01; family MWEM01; genus JASUTC01. The sequence goes on from CAZVPY010000050.1 coordinate 1,079, forward strand.
AAAATATAGCTGGTGCCGTTAATAGGGTTAAATGGTCTTATTAAATTAAGGCAATACTTATGGTTTTTTTACAGAGTTTTGTTATAATCCATTAGAAGCTAAAAATTGATAAAGGAATGATCCTATTGCTGAACTATGTTTGGATATTTCTCGCCGGTGCTATTTCTGGATTTGTTAACGTTTTGGCAGGTGGAGGGTCTATGTTGACACTGCCAGCTCTATCTTTACTGGGGATGGATTTATCGGTCGCCAATGGGACCAATAGAATCGGTGTTTTATTCACTAACACCATGGGAACTCTGAAATTTCATAAGAGTGGTAAGCTGCATTTAAAGCGTGCCATCTTCCTGATGATTCCCACCACAATAGGGGCCATCTTGGGTGCTTTTATCGCAGTAGATATTGATGAAAGTCTTCTTAAGAATATCGTTGGTTATATCTTTCTCGGTTTAAGTGTCTTGATTATCTTCAAACCAAATCTATGGACAAAAGAAAGAAAAGTCAAAAGAAGAACCTGGTTGTCTGTCTTGGTATTTTTTGTTATCGGAATCTATGGCGGTTTTCTACAAGCCGGAGTGGGTTTTTTTCTGATGAGTGCCCTGGTATTGCTGGAAGGATTTGATCTGGTAAAAACAAACGCTGCAAAGGTTTTTATCATTCTTTGCTATACGGTTTTTTCATTGATTATTTTTGCCTTAAACGGGAAAGTAGACTATCTGGCAGGTATCATTCTGGGTTTAGGTGGTGCCCTGGGTGCTTATATTGGCGCACATACAGCCATAAAAAAAGGAGCTGGATTTATCCGCTACATTGTTTTTGTAGCAGTAATTGCCAGTGCGATAAAATATATCGTTACATAGAAAAAAGGGGGATGTAAATGAACAAATTATTAACCGGAAACGAAGCCGTTGCCCGAGGTGCATATGAAGCGGGAGTAACAATCGGCTCAGCTTATCCGGGAACACCAAGTACGGAGATCTTCGAAGCTTTGGCGCAATACGATGAGATTTATTCGGAATGGGCACCCAATGAAAAGGTGGCAGCGGAAGTGGTAGTTGGCGCGTCTATGGCCGGGGCAAGAGCGATTTCCGCCATGAAACATGTGGGGATGAATGTGGCATCCGATCCCATTTATACCCATGCCTATCTGGGAGTGAACGGAGGTTGTGTTTATGTAACCGCAGATGATCCCGGACTTCACTCATCACAGAACGAACAGGATAACCGATACGTTGCCCTCCATGCCAAGATACCCATGTTAGAGCCCTCAAACAGTCAAGAGTGCAAAGACATGATTGGCAAGGCTTATGAGATAAGCGAAAAGTACGATGTACCGATCATCTTCAGGATGACGACTCGTGTTTGTCATTCCAAGAGTGTGGTGACATTGGGTGAAAGAACTGAAGTGGGAATAAAGAAGTATGAAAGGAATATCCCAAAATTTGTGGCAACGCCGGCAGCATGCAGGCGTCATCATGTTGAATTGGAAGAAAAGCTGCAACGGTTGGAAGAATTTTCCAATGAGACCGATTTGAATTTTTCATTGAAAAACAAAGATGCCAAAATAGGGGTGATTACTTCGGGAATCTCTTTTGAATATGCCAAAGAGGTGTTTGGTGAGCAGGCTTCTTATTTGAAATTGGGTTTTACTTACCCGATCCCGAAGCAAAAGATAAAGGATTTTGCAGCCAGTTACGACACCTTGTATGTGGTTGAAGAAAACGACCCTTATTTGGAGACACAGATTAAGGCACTGGGTATAACAGTTCTGGGGAAGGAAAAGATACCCATAACCGGAGAGTTGAATCCAGAAATCATCGCTGCTTCATTGATATCAAAGAAACCCGATTATATTCAGCAGGATAAAGACCTGGTAAAGGGCAGGCCACCTACATTGTGTTCCGGATGTCCTCACAGGGGTTTGTTTTTTGAACTGAGTAAACGAAAAGATGCGGTGATTACGGGAGATATCGGATGTTATACGTTGGGTTCTGCCGATCCTTTGAATGCAATGGACAGTGTCATCTGTATGGGAGCCGGTGTTAGTGCGGCCCATGGGTTTGCAAAGGTATTTGAGCAAACGAATGACAACAGAAAAGTGTTTGGAGTTGTTGGTGATTCAACCTTTTTCCATTCGGGTATTACCAGTTTAATTGATATTGTTTATAATCAAAGCAATTGTACGATTATAATCCTGGATAACCGTGTAACCGGTATGACGGGTCATCAGGAAAATCCTGGAACTGGATACACGTTAAAAGGTAAAAAGGCACCCATTATCGAAATTGAGCCCCTAGTCCGGTCAATCGGTATTGAAGATGTTCGTCAGGTAAATCCCAATAATCTGAAAGAGGTGCGAGAGGCCTTGAATGCTTCTTCAATCTTTGAAGGCCCATCGGTAATTATTACGAAATGGCCCTGTGCCCTGAAAAAGTTACACGAAGAAGAGAAAAAAGAATATCCCGTTGCCCAATGGGTATACCGGGTAGATTCGGATAAATGCAGGAAATGCCGCATGTGTTTAAAGGTGGGGTGTCCGTCCATTTCCTTTGACCCCAAGACCGGTTCATTTATCGATCCCAACACTTGTGTTGGGTGTTCAGTATGTGCTCAAGTCTGTCCGTTTGATGCCATCGAAAGGGCAGGTGATGCTTGATGAATACATGTAAAAACATTTTACTGGTAGGTGTTGGCGGCCAGGGTACCATTTTAACATCCAAAATCCTTTCAACTGGTTTGTTAAACGCAGGATTTGATGTAAAAATGTCTGAAATACACGGGATGGCTCAGAGAGGCGGTTCCGTTTCAACTCAAGTTCGATATGGAGAACGTGTGAACTCGCCAATTATCGGTAGAGGAGAAGCAGATATCCTCATTGCGTTTGAAAAAATGGAAGCCATGAGATGGGTGGAATTTTTGTCTAAATCAGGTAAGCTAATTGTAAACGATCATGAAATAGAATCAGCCCCTATTCTTGCCGGAAAAGAATCCTATCCTGAAGGTGTTTTAGAAGCACTCTCAGAAAAGACGTCAACGCTTGTTATCCCTGCCTCTAAAATGGCAATAGAATTGGGAAATATTCGTGTGATGAACATCATCATGCTGGGTGTTTTGGTCAAGCAGGCGGGATTGGAATCCATCGATTGGAAAAAGGAAATGAAAAATCTGATTAAACCCAAATTTGTTGATATCAACTTAAAGGCATTTGAGTTGGGGTATCAGTACAAAGTATAAGGGTTATTGAAAAATAATATTTGTAGAACAGATTAACATGTAAAGCTTAAAAAAGCTGGGAGGAATGAAATGTCTGTTGAAAAGTATTTGAAACACATGAGAATTGACAGGTTGCCACATGTTTGGTGCCCGGGATGCGGGAATGGAACCATACTCAAGGCAACTGTTGGAGCAATAGAAGAATTGGAACTGGATCCATCAAAAATTGCAGTGGTATCCGGAATTGGCTGTTCTTCAAGAGCTACCGGGTATTTGAATTATAATACCATGCATACGCTTCATGGTAGGGCCATCGCATTTGCGACTGGGATTAAGCTTTCCAGACCAGAGATGACAGTACTGGTCATGACAGGTGACGGTGATGCCGGTGCAATCGGAGGAAATCACTTTATCCATGCAGCAAGGCGTAATATGGATATAAGCGTCATCTGTTTTAACAACAACATTTACGGTATGACCGGTGGACAGTATTCGCCAACTACCCCTGAAGAGTCATATGCAACTACTTCTCCATATGGTAATATTGAGGAACCTTTTGACCTTTCAAGGCTGGCGATAACATCAGGAGCTACGTATGTAGCAAGAACTACCACGTATCATTTTGTTGCATTGCAGAATTACATCAAAAAGGCCATTACAAACAAGGGTTTTTCCTTGGTGGAAACCATTACACAATGTCCAACATACTATGGCCGCTATAATAAAATTGGAACTGCCCCGCAGATGATAAATTATTTCAAAGAGAATGGGATGACCCTTGCCAAAGCGCTTTCAACGATGAAAGAACTGGACCCTGATGTAAATTACGATGGTTTCAACGTGAATGCGTTATTAGAAAAGGCTGTTGAAAAACTCCCTGATAAATTAATTATCGGAGAGTTTGTCAATAAAAGCAAACGAGGATATGTTGAAAAATACGAAGAAATTCTCACAAAGGCAAATGAAAAACTTGCCTCCTCAAAAGCATAATCTGGATGGTGATTGAATGATACCTATAGAAAGAAATCCGTTTACTATAAGAATTGGTGGACTTGGTGGTCAGGGAAACATCAAGATGGGGTTAATTCTGGCTAATGCTTTAACAACAGATAAAAAATGGGTCATACAAACACAGCATTATGGGGCACAAGTTCGTGGTGGTGTAGCCTATAGTGATGTTTTGTTTTGTGATGATCCCATCGATTTCCCCATCGCTTATAACTTTAATGTTTTGTACATGATGGACCAAAAACCTCTTAGTTCTTTTTTTCACCTTTTAAAACCAAATGGCGTGCTAATTTGTGATAGTACATTTGTGAAACAAATCCATGTCAATATTCGAAGGATAACAAAGAAAATTTTGGTTTATCCGGTTACCGAGATTTGTATTGAAAAATTTGGTATGGCCGTATTGGCGAATGTTATGGGACTTGGGATTCTTCAAAAGGCGACCGGTATTGTAAACCTTGATGCCTTGAAAAAAACCATCAGTGAAGAAGTTCCCAAGAAATTTGTGGATGTCAATCTGGAAGCGTTAGAATACGGTTATAAGCTGTGTGATAAATGTTATACCCTAAAAGAAGAGAAAAAATATACGCCTATTAATTTTGAATAAAGCTGATTGAGGGATACACTGAAACGGAAAAGGGGTGAATTAATGACGAAGGAAACCCGAATATTGATTTGCGATGATTCAGCTTTTATGAGAATGGTTATAAAAGATATTCTTGATTCACAAAATGGGTTGGTTGTTGTGGGACAGGCTAGGGATGGTATGGAGGCTGTGGAAAAAGCCACACAGTTAAATCCTGATGTTATCACAATGGATGTGGAAATGCCTAAATTAAATGGTTTGGAAGCTATGAAAATCATCACGAAAAAAATGGCCACCAGGGTGATTATGGTCAGCAGTTTAACAGAAGAAGGAGCTGAAATAACGATAGAAGCTCTGGAAAACGGTGCCGTAGATTTTTTAGCAAAACCATCAGGTTCTATCTCAACCAATTTCCGAAAAATGGGTGGCGAATTAGTTTCCAAAATCAACAGTGCTATGCTGGTTGATGCGTCTAAGGTATCGCTTTTAAGAAAGTCGAGAACCCTACGAAAGCCTGTAAAAAGAACGTTCACATCCACCGGGAAAATAGTCTTAATCGCCTCATCAACTGGTGGTCCAAAAGCTTTGGACAATGTGATCCCTCAATTGCCTGGGAATTTACCGGCTCCCGTGGTTGTTGTTCAACATATGCCCGCCGGATTTACCAAATCTTTGGCCATGCGTTTAAACAAGATTTCTGATATAGAGGTTCGTGAGGCTGTGGAGGGAGATATTCTTAAAAACTCCGTTGTGTATATCGCTCCGGGAAATTATCATTTGGGTTTGAAAAACGAAGGATCAATCGTTAAAGTCTTTTTAGATAAAAGTTCCAAGATAAATGGAGTTAGACCCGCAGCAGATTTTACTTTTGATAGAGGCGCAGAAATTTACAAAAAAAATGTGAACGGTGTTGTTTTAACCGGAATGGGAAGAGATGGGACAAAGGGGTGCTTTAAAATAAAACATTATAAGGGAAAAGTCATAGCTGAGGCAGAGTCCACCTGTGTTGTTTACGGTATGCCCAAATCTGTTGTTAAAGAAGGGTATTCGGATTTTGAGTTACCTTCACATCAAATAGCAAACAAGATTGTGGAACTGATCTAAGGTTAATATGATGCCAAAAGTCATGTATCCCGGAACGTTTGATCCGATCACATACGGTCATATTGATGTGGCCAGACGAGCTGCAAAAGCATTTGGAAGTTTAGTCGTGGTAGTCATGCAAAACAGAGTTAAAAAGGGAGTTCTGTTTGATATACAGGAACGGTGTTCAATGATTGAAGATGTTTTCAGACAAGATGATAATATTAGTGTTGATTTCCACAGTGGTTTGATGGTGGAGTATGCCAAAGAAAAGAAGATAAAAGTAGTTGTTCGTGGTTTGAGAGCTGTATCTGATTTTGAATATGAGATGCAAATGGCTGCCGCAAATAAAAAATTGTTTCCCGAACTGGACACGTTTTTTTTGATGACGGAAACAAAATATTCCTTTATTTCTTCATCACTGGTCAAAGAGATCGTTTTTCATGGTAGCTCGGTAGATCCATGGGTACCGGAAGTAGTGAAAGAAAAGTTAAAAAATAAATTGTCTACAAAAGAATAAAAATTTACTCAAAATAAATCCAACGATTTGATAATAAAAGGATAATGAAGGGGATGGTTAAATGACAGAAAAACAAAAAAAATCCATTTGGGGCGATTGTACCTCCGAAGAATGGAATGATTGGAAATGGCAACTGAAAAACAGGATCATGGATGTTGATACTTTAAACAAGGTAATCAAATTGGATGATGAGGATAAAAGAGCAATAGAACATAGTTTAGAATTCCTCAGAATGGCCATCACACCTTATTATGCATCGTTGATTAATCCCGATGATCCCCATGATCCAATCCGTTTACAGGCTGTTCCATCTGTTCACGAGTTGACGGTTGCACCTGAAGATATGCTTGATCCGCTCCATGAGGATGTGGATTCACCCACACCAGGGTTGACACACAGGTATCCTGATAGAGTCTTGTTGTTGGTGACAGATAGATGTTCCATGTATTGCCGCCATTGTACGAGAAGGAGAAAAGCCGGTGAAACGGACAAGGCTATGCCCCTTGAATATGTGGATAAAGCGGTTGAATATTTAAAAGATCATACGGAAGTTAGAGATGTCTTAATTTCAGGCGGAGACCCGCTAACCCTTCCCACGCCTCATTTAGAAAAGATTATACAAAAGATAGATGCGGTACCATCTGTTGAGATTATCAGAATCGGCTCAAGAACACCCGTGGTTTTACCTCAAAGAATTGATGAAGAACTGATCACTATGTTGAAAAAGTACAAAAACATTTGGTTGAACACCCATTTCAACCATCCGGTGGAAATCACAGATGTAAGTATTGAAGCCTTGAACAAACTGGCAGAAGCCGGTATACCTCTTGGGAATCAATCGGTATTACTCAAAGGGATTAACGACCATCCCGAGATTATGAAATCTTTGGTTCAAAAATTGGTTAAAAATAGGGTAAGACCTTATTATATGTATCAATGTGATCTTTCCCAAGGCTTGTCGCATTTTCGGACCACCGTGGCCAAAGGTTTGGAAATCATGGAATATTTAAGGGGCCATACATCGGGTTTTGCGGTCCCTACATATGTCATTGATGCACCTCATGGCGGAGGAAAAATACCTGTGATGCCTCAATATTTGATCTCTTATGGAGAAAACAAAGTCATTCTTAGAAATTATGAAGGTGGATTGTTTGTCTATGAAGAACCGAAAGACTATCATGCATCTGCCGATCCAGATGGGTGGCTTGATGAAAACCGAAAAAGCCACGACGGGCTGGCCAGTATGTTATCCGGTAAGAATAAAAAACTCGTACCCGGTGAAGCCGTGAGGCTAAGAAGGGCGGGGGAATGGAAACGGACACATTCTCAATAGAAACTTTTTTTGATTTTCTTTCTAACGATCAAAAAATCATATCCATTATTGGGATGGAAAAGAATGTTGGAAAGACAACACTTTTGAATTACCTTTTGAAAGGCATGGCAGAAAAGGGGTTACAGGTTCTTGTTTTAAGTATTGGAAGAGATGGCGAGCCAGTAGACGTACTTGAAAAAACAAAAAAACCTGATATTATGGTTTACACAGGTGGTTGCTTTTTGACCATTAGAGAATTGTTAAAAACCTCGACTGCTGTAGAAATTGTGGAAACTTTTAATGAGAAGGTTTCTGGGTCAAAAGTATTATTAGCACGTGCATTGCAAAATACTGAAATTCAGTTAATCAACCCAGGCAATCAGAAAGTCGTGTCACAGATGATACTAAATAGCATCAAAAGATGTGGTAAGAGTACGGTTTTGATTGATGGTGCTTTGGACAGGTTATCTCATGGAGCATCCAATTTAGTTGATGGTGTGTTTATTTGCACCGGGGTTGAGGTTAAAGGTACAATAGACCAAATTATTGACAAAACAAAAGAATTAGTCGATAATCTTGAAAACAGTACCTGCGATGATGAAATACTGAGGTTGATTTCTGAATGTAAATCGGAATTTGGAACGTTTATCATTAGAAATGATCAAATAGAAGCTTGCATGAAGGGTACATTGCTTGATTCAGCGGAACTTGATGAAAAGATCAAGAATAATGATATAATCTACACAACCGGTGTATTAACAGATAAGATCGTAAATCGATTAGGGGAAAAGGATCTGAGATGTACGATCGTTTTAATTGACGGAACGAAATGCCATGTGAGTCAAAGGTCTAAAGCTATGATGACGAGAAAGGGCATTGTCTTGAAAGTATTGAATCAAATACCGGTTTATGGATTGTCAGTCAACAGTGTAGGAATAAGGCGTTCCATGAACCCGTCAAAAGTATTGACGGCGTTTAAAGAAGCCTTTAAAGATAAATGGGTTTTTGATACACAATATTTCATATAAATAGTTTTTAAAACCGGGCAATCTGAGAATTGCCCCTACATAGTAGTTACTTTCTAAACGTCCACAAAGGGGTGATACGATGGATTACAAATTAGTGACAAGAGGATTTTCAG
>CAZVPY010000051.1:0-9826 GCA_964629135.1 uncultured Thermotogaceae bacterium
ATACCAATTAATTCTTTAGACATAAATAAGTCCTCCAGTTGAAAATACAGGGTATGGGGTATAGACCCTAACTAAACATTCTTAATAATAACGGCTGTTCCCATACCTCCACCGATACAAAGACTTGCCAACCCGTATTTAAGATTTCTTTTTTTCATCTCGTACAACAATGTGACGATGATTCTGTTTCCTGAACATCCAATGGGATGACCCAGCGCAATTGCACCACCGTTCACATTGGTTCGCTCCATGATCCATTCTTTTGATACGTTATGTTCTTCCATCAAATCTTTGATGACACCCAGACTTTGAACGGCAAAGGCTTCGTTTAATTCGATAAGATCCATATCTTTGAGGTTCATGTCGGCCTTTTTCAAAACCTTTTTAATAGCGCCAACCGGACCCAAACCCATAAATGCCGGATCTACCCCATGTTGGGCAAAGGCAACCAATTCTGCCAAGGGTTTTGCACCCAGCTTTTCACTTTTTTCATCGGTCATTAAAACAGTCATGGAAGCGCCATCGTTGATACCAGAAGCATTTCCGGCCGTTACAGAACCATCTTTTTTAAATGCCGGTCTCAGTTTTGCCATTTTTTCAAGATCAGTCAGTCTGGGATGTTCATCCACTTCAAAAATCGTATCTCCTTTTCTTCCTTTGATGACAACCGGTTCGATTTCCTCTTTGAATTGACCTTCTTCTATGGCTTTAGCTGCTCTTTTCTGACTTTCATAGGCAAATTGGTCCTGTTCTTCTCTTGTGATGCCATATTTGTCTGCGATATTCTCAGCGGTCATTCCCATATGATAGTGATTGAAAATATCAGTTAATCCATCGTTGACCATATGATCAACAATTTTCCCGTCTCCCAGTCTATATCCAAAACGTCCTTTGGTTAACAGGTATGGTGCCATGCTCATATTTTCGGTACCACCACACAGAACGCAATCAGCCTCTCCGAGTAAAATATCGGAAGCGCCTACCATAACCGATTTCATTCCGGATCCACATAGCATATTGAGAGAATATCCGGGTTTTTCTTGGGGAACTCCGGCGTGTATACTGACTTGTCTTCCGGGACCCATTCCCAGACCTGCTGATAAAATATTTCCCACAATGGTTTCATCAACTTCATCAGGACTGATTTGAGATTGTTTCATGGCTGCTTTAGCAGCTACCACACCAAGATCAACGGCTGATGTATTTTTAAGGGTGCCTCCCATTGTTCCGATCGCTGTTCTTTTTGCTCCAGTAATAAAGATCTTTTTCATTTGCTCCTCCTATTTTTTCTGTTGTTTAATTATTTTTTCGACTTTAATCCTTAGAATTTGCTTCACAAATTCTCGGGAATGCTTTTAGAAACTCCATTCATCATCAATTCTGAAAGCGCTTTTAAATATCTTTCAAATTTCTCAGAAGATTTATCCGATAAAATCAATAGGGATTGTCCTAATAAATGTCCGATTCCCATTAATATCATAGATAGCGTTTCAGAATCATAATCTCGAATCTGTTCTTTTTCTTTTGCATAATTCAAAACTTTTATATAAGGCTTTTTTAATGAATCATAATATTCCAAAGTGATTTTGTTGTTTACAAATTCGCTCTCTCTTACAACGCCATACATGTTGGAATGCTTTTTGAAAAATTCAAGAAATCCTTTCAACGATGCAATTTCCATATTCCTTCTGTCTGAAAATCTTTCTGAATATCTTTTAATAACAAACCGAAGTTCCTTACTGGTTTTTTTGATTAACTCAGATAACACATTTATTTTTCCTGGGAAATACAGATAAAACGCCCCAGCACTGAGATTCGAATGTTTACAGATTTCATGAATGGTTGTTTCAAAATAGCCTTTTTCTCCAAAAAGTAGTTCAGCTGAATTCAATAATCTCTTTTTACTCTGTTCCCCTTTATTCAAAATATTTTCATCGTCTAAATATAAAATGTTCAGTGTCGAGAAAACCCTATCATCAACCTTGAAGTTGCTGATTGAAAGTCCGTTTAAATAAAATTTCAATAGTGTTTCCCTTGTCTCATCGGGAACTTGTAAATTGTTCCAAAGTATCCAATAACCAGCAACGTAAAACAAAGGTCCAAACAAAAACCAAAAAAAGGTGTCAGGATCATCGTAATGAGAATCAGGATTATTTTCAAGAATTTCTTTGATCTGAAGATGAAAACTCAAACAGAGTTTTTTATCAATAAATTCAGCTTCACGAAATACTTTATATTCATATCTGAAATTCCAAAATGTATCAAAAACCCGGTTGATCAGCATCTTGATTTTCTCTTCCAAGGACGATTCTGAATGGATGATACTTGATAAGAGATTAAAGAACTCATTTTGAAAGGTTTCGAGTATGATTTCAAAAATTTCGTCTTTAGAACTAAAATATTGGTAAAAAGTTGCAGGAGAGACCTTGGCATCTTTAGAGATGGCCAATACAGAAGCTTTATGATAACCTTTCTCCAAAAAAATGCTTTGCGCACTTTCAAATAGGGATTTCCATGTTTTTTCACCCTTTTCTGATTTGGGGATTCTTCTGACTGGTTTCTCCTTACGGGTTATCATTTAAATAACTAGACCTCCATCTACACCAAGCACTTGTCCTGTTATATATCTTGCGTCTTCGCTTGCCAGGAACAAGAAGGCATTGGCTATATCAATAGGATCTCCAATCATTTTCAAAGGAGTTTTTTCAGTCATGTAGTCCAGTACCTTTTGGGGAAGATTTTCTGTCATGGGTGTTTTGATAAAACCAGGAGCAACAGCATTCACTCTAATCTTGTATCTGGCCAATTCTTTTGCCCATGTATAGGTCATTCCGATAACACCCGACTTGGTTGCGGCATAATTTGTTTGACCAATATTTCCAAAAACTCCAACTACCGAAGATGTTGAAAGGACAACACCTCCATCGCTTTTCATTAGTCTCGAACAAGCTTGTGTCATGTTAAAGATACCTTTAAGATTTACATTAATAACTTGATCCCATTGTTCTTCTGTCATTTTCATCAGGAAAGCGTCCCTTGTAATCCCTGCATTATTGATCAGTATATCAATTTTTGAGAATTCTTCTTTTATTTCACCAATGACTTTTTCGATCTCTTCTCTGTTGGTGACATCCAAATGAACACCGTTAATTGAACCGGCAAATTCCCCAGCATCTTTTTCCAAAGTCGATAAATCATCGTCTAAAACATCACACGCGATGACTTTTGAACCATGTTTTGCGAATAAAAGGGCCGTTTCTCTGCCAATTCCTCTTGCAGCGCCCGTAATAACCGTAATTTTCCCTTCTAATTTCAAAATAACACCTCCGTAGAATATTGATAAAATTAATATGTGAATACACTATCACATCTCTATCATATACCTCTCAAAAATATATTCAAGTGCTATCAGGAATTCTCTCGTTTGATTTAAGATAAATATTCGTGATTAGCTTTAAAAATATTTGAAATTCTTAGTTTTTCAACTTTAACATGATATAATTCATTCACTTAGTTAAAGAATACAAATAAAGTGGGGGGGCTTAATGGTTAAGGAGAAGATGCTTGCTTTAAAAAGATGGGCGGTCTTGGGTGCTACTAACAAGCTTGAAAAATATGGTTATAAAATTTTTAAAATTCTCTTGGATAAGGGTTATGAAGTATATCCAGTTAACCCAAGAATAAACACAATAGATGGTGTCAAGGTATATCCCACATTGCTTGAAATTCCGGAGACAATAGATGTGGTTGATTTTGTTGTCAACCCAAAGATTGGTGAAAAACTAATTCATCATGTATCACAGCTGGGAATTAAAAACATATGGTTGCAACCAGGGGCAAGAAGTGAGGAATTAGACCGACTATCAGAAGAATTAAATCTAAATGTTGTTAAAAGTTGCGTCCTGGCTGTTTTATCATGATTTATCTTTTTTAAAAATATCTATTTTATTTTAAAAGATGATAATCTAATAATCTCTTGAACAAAACAAAAAAGAAAGTCAAATCTAATGTGGTAAAATAATGTATCTTTTAGGAAATCGAATTAATTCACGGGGGTGTTTTACGGTGACAATTTCAAAGAGAGTTATTTTAGGATTTTCAATATTAGTAGTATTATTTGCTGTTATTTCGGTATTAACTTTGCTTTCATCGGGAAAAATCGAAGCAGAGGGAAGTAAAATCAAAGATGAAGTAGATGCTGTCAGTGAACAATTTATAAATTATGAACAAGTGAGTGATTTCTCTACACAAATTAACGGCATGCTTCAAACGGTTTTAAAAATGGGGTATATTTTTAATCTAGAACATTTGAATGATTTATATGATCAACTCAGTTCCGAACAGTCCAGTATATCAAAACGTGCACAAGAACTAAATTTATATGATGATACGAAAGATGGATTAGAAGAAATTACCCAAGAAGCAGAAGGCGTTTATAGTTATAAAAGTAAAGAGATAAAAAGAACCAACGATTTGAATACTATGAATGCGGATATCTTGACTTATCAAAAGGAAGCAAAAGATATTGAAAATGAAATTGATTCGGCTCTTTATATTGAACCTTCGGAAAACCCTGAAGAATCCTTTCAAAGTTTAAACAGTGCAAAATTGGATGCTTTTTTCCCCGTTTATGAGACAATTAAAGAAGAGGGAAATGTACTGACTGATTTAACTGAAGAACAAGAAACAGAAATACAAACAGCCCTAAAAGAGGAAGCCAGGGTGGATGATTTCGGCTTATTAGAGCTGGAATTATTATGGAATGAAAAGATATTGGGAACAAATGTTCCCTTTACAGAGTTGACACAGCTCAAGCTTATGACTCGAGAAGTTTTGATCAAACCGGAAAATGCCGATCAGCAAGTGGAAAAAATCAAAACCTTTAAAAATGAAATGCTATCTCGAGTACTTGCCGAAGGTAAAAGAGGTTTTATAGTTTCAAAATACGGATTTGATCTTTTTGATCCGGTTGTAACGGTTTTAATCACTTTGTCTTTAGATCGATATGTGGAGAAAATTGAAGAATTAAAAAGCTTATTAAACCGATCCACTGAAATTAGTATAAAGCTCAGCGATATACAAGGAAATATAGAATCTGTTCAAACAGATATTGAAGAAGCGAAAGCAGGTTCCTTGAATATCATTAATGAGGATATCAACAGCACGTTGAATAAATTGCTACAAAGATTGGATGAAATAGGAGTTCAACAAAATAAAGCTTTTAACAGTGGGTTAGAGACAGTCAAAAAAAGAAGTGATGAAAGTGTAGATAGCATGTATTCAAGTAATGTGATCATCCTCATAATTGTTTTAGCTTCAATAGTGATTGCAATTCTTGTCGCCATTATCATTCACCTTAATATTCGAAAATCTATGAAATCATTACTTTCAAAAACCGATAGATTGAAAGCGCTTGATTTAACCGTTGAGTTTGAAGATTTGAAGAAACGAAAAGACGAAATTGGCTTAGCTGAACAAGCTATGCAGGAGATAGTTCTTTCAATGAAAGCGACATTGACCAAAGTAAAAACTGCAATGGATGATGTCAAAGGGGCATCTCAAGAACTTGAACATATTTCAAAGGATACAACAGGTGTTTCTAACGAGTTGAAGGATATTTCAGATAGTACGGATAGAAATATTCAAGATACTTCTGCAGCCATAGAAGAAGTGACCTCAGGAATCCAGGAAATTGCAGCTTCAGCTAAGAATGTTTCCGATATTTCAAAAGCATTATATGAAAAAACAAATGATACTTCTTCATCGGCAAAAACCGGAGAAACTGAATTGAGTAAGATGGCTTCAATAGTAAAAGATGCAGAGAATCAGGCTTCAGAAACCTCAAAATATGTTGATGAATTACAAATACAAGCGAAAAATGTTGGTGAAATTGTATTAACTATCTCGGGTATTTCAGAACAAACGAATCTTTTAGCTTTAAATGCAGCTATTGAAGCAGCGAGAGCAGGAGAAGCTGGCAAAGGGTTTGCTGTTGTAGCAGATGAAATAAGGAAATTGGCTGAAGAAAGTCAAAAAGCAACGGAAGATATTTCAAAGATGTTGAAAGAGATTGGTAATCGCGTACAATCTGTCAATGATGCATCTGATAAGACAGTCGATATCGTAAATGATATGAATGAAAGGGCTCAAAGTGCACTTGTACAGTTTGGAACCATCTCGGATAATCTTTCTGAAGTTCTAAATTCCGTTGAAAATCTTTCAACCACTTCAGAAGAACAAAGCGCAGCTGCTGATGAGATTGCAGGAGCTATGGATCAGTCGGCACAATCCATGGTCCAAGCCTCTGAACAGGTTGAATCGTTGGTTAGTGAGGTAACAAAACAAACAAATTCCGTTGAAAATCTTAAACAATCCACTGAAAAACTCAGTATCTTATCTGATCAGTTGAATCAAGAAATCAATCGGTTTAAAGTGTAATTTTCTTGGGGAGGAATTTTGTGAATCATCTTTTAAATCGTTTAAGATACATTCCCACACCTGCGTTATTGATAAACGAAACAGTTCTCAGAAATAATTTAAGTGCTATGCAAGAATTGGCAAACAAAAGCAATGTTTGTTTAAGACCTCATACAAAAACTCACAGGACACCCGAAATTGCACGAATGCAATTAGAATACGGTAGTCATGGCATTACAGTTGCAACTACAGGAGAGGCAGAATGCATGCATGCAGCCGGGATTCAGGATATCTTTATTGCTAACGAAATCGCAGACGAAGAGAAATTATTTCGTTTACAAAGACTAATCGCTTTGGGTTGCGATTTAAAGATTGGAGTAGATCATCCTGATCATGTAGAATTGGCACAATCCGTTTTTTACGATAGTAAAAACCTGTTAAAGGTTTTGATAGAAATAGATGTTGGCGATGGTCGCGCCGGAGTTCAAGATTTTCAAACCGCTTTGTCATTAGTAAATAATATTAAAAGAATGAAAAACCTTGAATTTTCAGGAATTTTTTCTCATGAAGGACAATCATACGGTGCGGCTACTGTTGAGGAATGCCGAAGGCTTTCAAATGAAAGTCATCTGAAAACTGTTGAAATAGCAAATAAATTGAGAACTTCAGGAGTTGATGTGAAGACGGTCAGTGTTGGCTCTACGCCTTCTATTATGACAACTCCTGTATTAAAAGGGGTTACAGAGATAAGACCCGGAACTTATCCTTTAATGGATGCTTCACAAGCTGCGGTTATCAACAGTTATGATTCTTGCGCGGCCACGGTTTTGGCAACAGTCATCAGCAAACCGGTGAAAGGCAGAGTAGTTTTAAATGCAGGGGCAAAAGCCCTAACCGGCCAAATTGTCAGAAACGGCATCACAAAAAATAACGGATTTGGCTATTTAAAAGATTACAATGTATGGGTTAATTCTTTTTTTGATGAACATGCCGTTGTCATAGATGATGAATTTTATTCAAAGATAAATATTGGGGACAAAGTAGAGATCATACCCAACCATATTTGTCCCGCGGTAAACCTGTACGATTATTTTTTTCTAATTAAACAAGAAGGCTATAAAAAGATTATTATAGAGTGTAGAGGAAAATCAGTTTAAAAAGGGGGCAAGCCCCCCTTTTTACTTTATAATATACGCCTTTGGCGGTTTGATACCGTTAAAGGTTGTTCCGTATTCCACCGTATATGCACCGGCATTTTTAAAGTAAAGTTTGTCCCCCATTGTAATGGTAACGGGTAGTTCCACTTCATCGTATATGGTGTCCACACTATCACAAGTAGGACCTGCAAGCGAGAAGATGCCTGTTTCTTCCTCCTCTTTACCTTCAACAATGATTTCATATCTGAAATCTTCTATGGTTTCCAGTAATCCATGGAAAACACCGGCATCAATGTACACCCAATTATCCTTTTGCTTTCTGGAACGAAGAATAACTTCACTGACTAATACTCCAATATCACCTACCATGGACCTACCGGGTTCTACAATCACACGGAGTTTTTTTACATCCGCAAAATATTCTTCAATAGATTCTTTTATCATTAAACCGATTTCTTCGATTTGTGGGATAGGTCGGGTATGTTGAATGGGCATCCCACCACCAAGGTTGATCATCTCTAATTCTATGTTTTCGTACTCTTTTAATTGATAAAATATTTCTGCTGCCTGAACAATCGCTTCCTTCCATTTGTATTTGTTGTAAGTTTGAGAACCTACATGGAAAGATACACCGTAAGGGATCAATCCTAATCCCTTTGCATGAGCTAACAGCTGAATGACATGGTCAATATCTGTCCCAAACTTTTTTGACAAAGGCCAATCCGAATCATCAGAACTCATTAATAAACGGGCATAAACTTTACTTCCGGGTGCGTTATTTGCAATTTTTTCAAGTTCCATTTCACTGTCCACAGAGTACATTTCAATATTGTTTTCATAAGCAAATGCAATATCTTTTTCCTTTTTGATGGTATTACCAAAACTCATGAGTTGACCAGGGACACCAAGACTTAAAAGTAATTCAATCTCGCCGCGTGAAGCAATATCAAAATGCGATCCCTGCGTAAACAGTTTTTTGATAATCTCCGGATGGCTATTGGCTTTCACTGCATAATAAATCTCTAAATTATCCATAATCGAAAAAAGACGCTTATAATTTGTTTCAAGGAGTTTTGTATCCAAAAGCACAAACGGTGTTTCATAGTTTTTAGCCAGTTCATAGATTGAATTTGTTACTTCCAAAGTAGATCACTCCTTTTTCGTACTACATGATATGTATTTCGATTTAGTTTTAATTCTACAAAATATTTCTACAATCTCAGGATCGAATTGTTCGCCGCTGTTATTTTTTATTTCTTCAATAGCAATATCTTTAGAAACAGCTCTCTTGTAAGACCTATCTGAAGTCATGGCATCAAAAGTATCTGCAACTGCAATTATCCTGGAATAGAGAGGTATGTCTGTTTTAGATAAACCATCAGGATATCCATGACCATCCCAACGTTCATGATGGTGACGTACTGCCTTGACAATTACATCTATATTTTCTGATGTATCTAGTATTTCTGCACCCCAAACCGGGTGCTTTTTAATCTCATCGTATTCATCCTTTGTCAATCTACCGGCTTTTAACAGGATCGTATTGGGGATGTTGATTTTTCCGATATCATGTACAAGTCCCGCCCCAAAAATCTCGTTAATTTCTTCCTCATCGAAATCCATTTCACGAGCAATTTCTGCTGATAAAAGCCCAACATTTTCTGAATGCCCTTTTGTGTAGGGATCGTGAATTTCCAAAATCTTAATCATGGCGAGAATCAGTTGATGTTGGAACTGGGTTTGAGCTTTAAATAGTCTTTTTAATCCTAAAAAGGCCGTGGCAAAATTAGTAAATGCCTCAAAAACCCTTAAATCAGATTTGGTAAATGGAATTGCCTCCGGAGGCGAATCGATGGATATTGTTCCGACAACAGTATTTCTAAATTTTAATTCAGAGATCATTGTATGTCCGATAGGTTTACTGGCATTGATAAGTTCTTTCATTTTTTCTTCAGGCATTCTCGAAACATTTGAAAGGATGTTATTAATTAATTTTACTGACTCTGTTTTAATGTGATAGGCTTTATCCAGGTCAATTTGTTGCAATTTCTCTAGATCATGCCCTTTTGCTGAAACAAATCGCCATTTATCGTTTTCAAACAATGCCACACTACCGTATTCAGCGCTATCGATAATATCTATTAACATTGTCAATAAAAAGTCTAAATATTCTTCTTCAGATTTTAAACCAGCTTGATTAATCTGAGTCGCAGTTTCGAAGATTTCTTCCAAATTATGGGACATCTTCTCTA
>CAZVPY010000052.1:0-9645 GCA_964629135.1 uncultured Thermotogaceae bacterium
GGGTCCCGCAGCAGGTGTACATGGTGGCGAAATTGTCTTTCAGGGTGAAGTGGAAAAGATTTACAACTATCGGGAAGGGGTATCACAAACCGCCGATTATCTAAACGGTAAAAAGACCATTCCTTTAAAAGATACCCATCGACCGCCTTCTACTGAACATATTGTCCTAAAAGGTGCTGGCCAGAATAACCTGAAAAACCTAACGGTGGAATTTCCTTTGGGAGTACTTATATGCGTAACGGGGGTTTCCGGTTCCGGTAAATCATCTTTGATTAATGAAACGCTTTATCCGCTGATGAAAAATCGGATCTACCGGACACATGATGAGGTGGGAAAACACGATGGTATTGAGGGACTTGAAAAAGTAGACAAAGTCATTGAGTTGAGTCAGTCACCTATCGGCAGAACACCCAGAAGTAATCCGGCCACTTACACCAAAGTCTTTGATGAGATCAGAGACCTCTTTGCAAGAACACCTGAAGCACGCTCCAGAGGTTACAAAAAAAGCCGGTTTAGTTTCAACGTGAAAGGTGGCAGATGCGAATCATGTAACGGGCACGGACAGGTGAAGATTGAGATGCAATTCCTTCCGGATGTCTATGTGGATTGTGATGTCTGTAAAGGCAAGCGATTTAATCGAGAAACATTGGAAGTCAAATATCGGGGAAAAAGCATTTCGGACATTTTAGAAATGACCATCGACGAGGCAAGGGAATTCTTTAAAAACATCAACAAGATCAGGGATACCCTTCAAATCATTCAAGATGTTGGACTGGGATATATCAAAATGGGTCAACCCGCTACTACACTCTCCGGGGGAGAAGCGCAGCGAATTAAAATTGCCTCGGAACTGAGAAAACGAGCCACCGGCAGTACCATTTACATCTTAGACGAACCTACTACAGGCTTGCATTTTGAAGATGTCAGACGTCTCATGGAGATTTTGGATCGGTTGGTGGAAAGGGGAAACACCGTTATTGTTATCGAACACAATCTTGATATAATAAAAAATGCCGATTGGATTATTGATTTAGGACCGGAAGGTGGGGACAAGGGTGGGAATTTGGTATTTTCGGGCCCTACCGGTGAACTCATCAAAAGCAAAAAATCATATACTGGAAAATACCTGAAGGAGCATTATACCCGGACATAACAAGCCCGGCCGATGATTAAGAGGAGGTACAATGCAGTTTTTTGGAAAAAAAGAACTGAGGATTATTCAGCTTTTCGAGGACCACATGGTTGCCGTTGAAAACACTGTGAAATCGTTGATTGATTTCCTTAAAAACATTGACAATCCGGATTTAGACAGAGAAACCTATGTTGAAAAGATTAGGAAAAACGAGAGCGATGCCGATGACAAACGAAGGAAGATGGAAACCGAAATGTATCTGGGTGCTTTTTTACCCAATTTCAGAGGGGACTTGCTGGGAATTGCAGAATCCATTGACGTTGTAGCCAACAAAGCTGAATCCACAGCGGATTTGATTGAACTTCAAAATATTAATATCCCCAACGAATTCATTCCAAAGTTGATCGAATTGGCGGAAAAGTCTCTGGAAACCTATTTGTCTGTCAAACAGGCAGCATCTTCTATCTTCAACGACATGGATGTGGCCAACGATCATATCAACAGAACCGAAGACCTTGAACATGAAAGTGATGTGTTGGAGAAAAACCTGGTTAGAACATTGTTCAGAAAAGATGAAATCGAATTGGCTCATAAGATACAACTTGAAAAACTCATTAAAAAACTGGCTGATATTGCCGATCAGGCTGAAAACGTATCAGATAGGCTCCAAATCGTGATTTTCAAAAGGAGAGTTTGATGCACACAGAGGAACAAAAAACAGAACAATTCAGCAAACTCCTGAAGATCATGGAGCAACTGAGAGGAGAAAACGGTTGTGAGTGGGATAAAAAGCAGACCCATGAAACGCTCAAGCCTTATGCCATAGAAGAAGCCTATGAAGTAGCAGATGCCGTGGATTCTCAAAATGTGGAAGAGCTACAGGGTGAGCTGGGAGATTTGCTGCTGCAAACGATATTTCACGCCCAGATAGGCAGTGAATCGGGTACTTTTGATATTTACGATGTTTTGAAAACCGTTAACGAAAAGATGATCAGACGCCACCCCCATGTGTTTGAAGATGCGGAAAAATACAGCTATTCATATAAACAGTGGGAAGACATCAAAGCTGCTGAGAAAGGCAAACAAGCGCATTCGCGAATTGGTAAGATAAACAAAGCCCTTCCCGCTTTAAGTATGGCTCGAAGGGTTCAGGAGAACGCCGCGGAGTGCGGTTTTGATTGGGAACAAACGGAAGATGCCTTGATGAAAATCGATGAAGAGCTTGTTGAATTAAAAGATGAGATTAATCACGAGGCTGGCGTTAGAGGCAATTTGGAAAAGATAGAGGAAGAATTTGGGGATTTACTGTTTGCAATGGTAAACGTGGCCAGATTCCTTAAAATCGACCCTGAAAATGCCCTGAGAAAGGCAACGGACAAATTTATCAAACGTTTCAGACAGATGGAAGATATGATCAAAGCAGACGAGAAGGTATTCGAAGAACAGGAACTTAGAACACTGGACGAATATTGGGAGAGGGCAAAAAAGATTGGACTTTAAAATACGTAGTGGATATGAACCGTCCGGTGATCAACCGGAGGCCATTGAAAACATATGTCGTTCCATAAAAGCTGGAAATAATTATCAGACCCTGTTGGGTGTCACCGGTTCCGGTAAAACGTTTACCATGGCTCATGTGATTCAAAAATTACAGCGCCAAGCCCTTATTATTTCACCCAATAAGACTTTGGCTGCCCAACTTTACAGGGAATTTAAGGAGTTTTTTCCTGAAAACCGTGTGGAGTTTTTCATCTCCTATTACGATTATTATCAACCGGAGGCTTACATCCCAAAGCGGGATGTGTTCGTAGAAAAAGAGGCTCAGATCAACGAAATCATTGAAAAAATGCGTCTTTCAGTCCTTCAGTCGGTCATCACCCGAAAAGATGTGATCGTAGTGGCCAGCGTTTCATGTATTTACGGTTCCGGTAATCCGGATGACTTTAAAAAGATGAATTTGGTATTGGAAAAAGGTCTTTCCATTCCCAGACGAGAATTAACACTCAAACTGGCGGAAATGCAATATGACCGATCGGAAGATGTATTAAAAGGTGGAAATTACAGGATTAAGGGAGAGATACTGGAGATTTATCCCGGCTATACCGATATCGGCATACGAGTAGAATTTTTCGATGATGAAGTGGACACCATTTACAGCTTCGATCCCGTTACCAGGGGAAAGATCGAAGACTACGATCGGATTATTATCTACCCGGCAACAGAATATGTAACAACCGAAGAAAAGATTAAAAAAGCGATTAAGACCATCGAAGAGGAGTTACACGAACAAATCCAGCTCTTTAAACGACAAAATAAGTTGATTGAAGCCCAGCGTGTGGAGCAACGAACCAAGCAAGACTTAGAGATGCTTTCGGAAATGGGATATTGTCAGGGGATTGAAAACTATTCCAGGCATTTCGACCAGAGAAAACCGGGTCAGCCTCCCTGGACTCTGTTAGACTATTTTGAAGATGATTTTATCACTGTCATCGATGAGTCGCATATTGCCGTTCCTCAACTGCGTGCCATGTCAAGAGGCGATTTATCCAGAAAACAAACCTTGGTGGAATACGGATTTCGTCTGCCTTCAGCGGTGGATAACAGACCGTTAACCTTTGAGGAATTTTCAAAAAGAGTGGGGCAGGTGATCTTTACATCGGCAACCCCCAGCGACTTTGAAAAAGAACACTCAGCTGAAATTATACAACAAATCATCAGACCAACTGGTTTGGTTGATCCTGAGATCGAATTCAGAGATTCCAGGAATCAAATTGATGATTTGTTGGAAGAAATCAAAGAAAGAGTCAGTCATAATGAGAGGATCTTGGTTCTCACATTAACCAAATCCATGGCTGAAAGACTCAGTGAATACCTGCAGGAGTTGGGAACCAAGGCAGAATACATTCACTCAGAACTGGGAACGGTGGAGCGAGTGGAAGTTTTAAAGAAACTCAGAAACGGTGAAATCGATGTAGCTGTGGGAATCAACCTATTGAGAGAGGGACTTGACCTGCCGGAAGTTTCGCTGGTAGCCATTCTGGATGCGGATCGTGAGGGATTCTTGAGGAACGAGACCACTTTGATTCAAATTGTGGGACGTGCCGCCAGAAACGTAAACGGAAAAGTTATCATGTACGGTGAGCGGGTCTCTAAGGCCATGGCTGTAACCATGGAAGAAACCCAACGGAGAAGGGAAATACAACTGGCTTACAATGAAAAGCACAATATCACCCCTCAAACCATCAAAAAGGCCATTGAAAAAGATATGTTCGCTCAATTCAGAGGTGAAGAGGAAGAAGAATATGAAGGGGTCAGTGAAAGCACAAAGCAACTTCTGAGTGTTGCTGAAAATATGGAACAAGAGAATTATCTGGAAATATTAAAAGAAGAGATGAACAAAGCAGCACGTGAACTGAGATTTGAAGATGCTGCTAAACTGAGAGACGAATTGCAAAAACTGGAAAAGTAAGAGTAGAACGGAGGGGTATCAATGTCTTATATGGATATTATCAAAACTGGGGGACCCATCATCATCGTTATTTTCGTTACAGCAGCGGTGGGACTTTTTTTCTTCTTTGAACGGCTCATCATGCTTTCTACAATCAAATCCGGCATGAGAACCGGGACGGAGAATTCTTTTTTGTCTTCGTTAAATTCAAAGATCAACAAAACACGCTCTAGAAATGCCGATGAGGTTCAGGAAATTGTGGGATTGCATTGTGAAAAACTTTATAAAAACTTCAGGATCATCACAACATCTGCTACGATATCTCCTTTGTTGGGATTGTTGGGAACAACGACCGGTATGATCAAGATATTCAATACCATCGAACAAACAGAAGGGTTGAAATACGCCGATGAATTGGCAACCGGAATAGGTGAGGCGCTTTATACAACCATCGCCGGGCTAATAGTAGCGATTGCTTTAACTATTTTACTGGGTTTTATCAAAGAGATGGCAACCGGCATTCGACATGACCTAACCGATTATTATGTGATGGAATGTTTAAAAACAAAAGAACCGACAAAAAGGATGATATAAGGCTATGGCCAAACACGATTATGATGAAGGGATTTCCATTAATATCACGCCACTCATCGATATTTTGTTCATTCTGCTGCTGTTTTTCATCTTAACGTCTACCTTTGATTTGGAAAGTGAAAAAGCCATCGATATCACATTGCCGGAAACTGAAAGCGAACAAGTCGTAGAAACGCCTGAAATTTTCAGGATCACTGTGGATAGTCGAAGCCGAATCTTCCTGGATTCAAACGAAATCACAACCCAGCAACTACTTTCATTTGCCGAAAGGAAAAAGAAAGGGGACGGTGAATTTATCACCGTTATCTCCGCGGATGAAGTAGCCTCTCACGGTGTGGTCATGAAAGTGCTGGATACCCTGAGACTCTCAGGTATCACAAACATCAACATACAAGTACGATAAAGGGTGGTTAACATCGAAGGAAAATATTACCAGGAAAAGGGTATAGAACCTAAGTTTATCGTATCGGGCATCTTGGCGGCAATTGTTGAAGTCTTGTTGATTGTGGCCTTGCTGTTTGTACTGAATTCATCGCCCTTTGAAACTGAAAGAGAAGAATATCTTTCCATCAATATCAATATGAGTTCTTCGAGAGCGGAACCGAAAGTGGAAGAAGCCGTTGTGCAACAGCAACCTGAGCCTGTTGCTCCAAAAGAACAAGAAATCAATAAACAGCCCGATCCTTTGTTTGAAGCCCTTAAGACCTTTGAGGCACAAGCACCCCAAAAAGTGGAAGGAGTTACTTCCGGGATTAAACCCGTTGAAGTTTCACAATCGGAAAACTCTTTGAACGTACCTAATAGCATCTTTGAACAAAGAACCTTGGATTTTAATCAAATTCAGGCAGCGCCACCCACAAAAAAAACCATTGACAGCGATGTGTTGTTTTCTATTGCCAATCCAGCAAACAATCAAGCGCAAAGTGCACAAATACTCGATTTAAATGCCCTTGAACAATACAATATCCCAAACTTGGATAGCGTAAAAGCAGGACTACAACAAGACTATCAAGCACTGTTGAAAAAACCCGGAATAAGAAAAGAGGCCGTATCGGGACAAGTTATTGTAGAACTCTATATCACCGGATCATCTGCAAATACCCTTGTGAACATATCCAGTGCCGTTTCTCCCGAGCTGGCCAATATAGTGGTAAAAAATCTTAAATTACTTTACATCCCCGACCGAATCGATCCCTTACGATTACAAGTCAGTGTATCCTTTAGAGCAAATTAATCTTTTTCAAAATCCCACATCGAAATTGTACGTGATTCCCACGCTGAGCATGGTGTTTTCAGCAAAGCCCTCGATTCCTTCATTTCCTGTGAAACCGAATACAGCAAAAAACTCAAAAAACCCGATGACATTCCTGGCAACAGCAAAAGTAGACCCCGCTCCTATACCCCATTTTGTGGGATCAAAATCAAATTTTCCTTCGTTAATTTCAATGTGAGGTGTTATTCCGGCGAAAATTCTCAATTCGGGTGTCCCCCATCCGATAGATGGAGAGATAATAAAACGATAACTGGTGAAATCCGCCTCCGGCCCTACTTTAGGCATAGCAGCTATTTCCAATCCTCCAAGCCCAAATTGACTTCGGGCTACGAAACCGATATAGCTATTGTTGTCTGATTGTAAATCACCGTTGAAAATGATCCCCGTTTGCAAACCAAAAACAACCGGTAATAAAAACAAAATTAAAATTCCACTGATCATCAACTTTTTCATAAACATATACCCCCTCAATTCTCAATATTTATTAATGATGTTTTCCACTTCTTCTTTGATATGTTCTAAATGACCATGAACCACACCCAGCGTCATGTTGGAATTCCCCCCGCCTTTAATCTTTAAGCTATCCTTTAGGGAACCGAGAATTTCCTGGGCGTCAATCTTTTCATGGGTTGAAATGATGTTAAATCCGTTATGTTTTGATTTTTCAAATAAAAATACAGCGATAGTATCAGGTTCTTTCATGATTTCCTTCGAGAGGCCTTTTGCACTCTCTTCTGACGGCAAGACCTTAACAATTCTTCTCTTGCCTTCCACACCTCTGGTTTGGATATTCTGATACATCTCTTTTGCCAATGACTCTGACAATCTCCTACTCATCTTTGAAACAGTTTTATTTTCATCCATCAAATTTTGCAAACGCATTTGCAATTCCTCTTTTGATGTGGATAAGAATTCCGTGGTCTCCTTCAAAATTTGGTGACTCATTTGATAATCTTTCAAAGCCCTGTTTCCGGCGATAAAATAAATTCGAGTTGTTTGTTCCTGTTCCTCTCCTTTGGACCTTTTTAAACGTTCAGTTTTAAAAATTTTAATCATACCGATATTGCCGGTGTTGTCACAATGAAAACCTTTACATAGTGAATAATCCAAATCTCCAATTTTAACCACTCGCAATTGATCCACCCCGACAAGTTTTTCGCTCATTCCTTTTCTCAACGGGTATTTGTGGATATCTTTGGACGGAATCGTTAAAATATCTATAGCTATCAAATCTGTAATTTGTTGAAAGAGTTTTTTCTCCATTTTTTCCAATATCTCTTCAGACAAATCATTCGTATTTAAATCGATGGTGGTATGGTTTTCTGACATGTGAAATCCAACAGTTTCTACAGCCAAATCATTATCAAAATTGGCAGAGATAAGGTGTTGTGCAGTATGCTGCTGGGCGATGTCATATCTGTTTTCTCCAGATATTCTGCACTTAACGTCTTCACCTTCAACACATGGGACATCGTCTGCCATTACATGTAAGATAGCTCCGCCTTTATCTCTTAAAACCTTAACAACAGGCACACCGTTGATTTCACCACGGTCTCCCATCTGTCCCCCTTCACCATCCGGATAAAACTGTGAAAATGAGAGTTCCAGCACCCATTCGTTCTTTCTCTGATATTTATTAACGCATTTGCTGTCGAAAAAAACATCCTTAAGCATGGCTTCACCTCATCATTTTTCGGTTTTTATTATAGCATTTTTGTTTTGTTCAAGTTGAATAAGATGTTTTTTTGTCTCATTCAAGGCAAAATTGAAGGCGTATGGCCTGTGGGTTTTTTTTAGAAGGCAAGTTTGTAAAGGAGATTTCTTTGATTTGTACATTTCCGGAGGCCAGTACACCGTAACCGCTTAATTCATCAGAAGGAAACACCCATTGCCATCCGGTTTTTGTCCAATCTAAAGGGATTTTGTTTCCGGTGATTTTTTCTTCACTGATAGATTGTCCAGGTAATAGATTTTGCCAATTTCCAGCTATTAGAAAATAACCATCTCGTGGTAAGGTACCAATAATTGATGTTTTGATGTATTCAAGTCGTGTTCTGTTTATCTCTTCAGACTCCCATTGATCATTCATAACATTATCTAAGTTAATAATGAAGAGTTGCCTCCCGTTGTTTTGATATTCAAGAATTTGTACAGTCGGCATAGAGGATAGCAGTGAGTTAAACCAGTTAGTCTCTGTTGGCAACAAAAGCTTTCTTACTTCTAAAGGGGAATAAGAGGATAACGAATACAAACCCGTAAAATCCATGAATGAAACTTTGCCGTTTGTAGAAATAGAAATCGGGGAGCGCTTTGAAAAGGAAAAATATCCGTTATGAGAAGTAAAAAGTGATTCAAGTTTTTCTATATAGGATTCTTCGCAATTTTGAAGCAGAACGAAATCTGTGTCTGCTGCATCTGAGAAAAGCTCCTCAAATGCCGGCGCTCTATCTTCTTTTCCTAAATAGGCACAAAAGAGACTGATACAATCTTCAGTTAACGGTTGTGATGTTCTTTCAATAGCCATCACCTCCATATCATCTGTTGTATAATCAAAGACGGCAACGATGATAATAAGGACTAAAAAAAGAACAAAAAGACTTAATAAAGCCCAGCCGAAGAGTTTCAATATTTTCATAAACAATCTCCAAAAAATATAAATACAGGATGACTAAAATGATTCATCCTTTTATAACAAAAGGGATTCATTTTTCTAATGAATCCCTTTTGGTCAGGGCGGGGAGACTTGAACTCCCGACCTCTAAGTCCCGAACCTAGCATTCTACCATCTGAACTACGCCCTGTTGTATGCATCAATGATTACTGCTCAGTTTAAAGCCTCTTTAGCTATATCAACGTAAGCTTTAAAGGCATTCATGTCTGTGGCTGCCAATTCGGACAACATCTTTCTGTTAATCCTGACTCCGGCTTCCTTTAAACCATGAATCAATTCGTTATATTTAATATCGTTCATTCTTGCCGCAGCGTTGATTCTTACAATCCATAATTTCCTGTAATCTCTTTTCTTCTGCTTTCTGCCGGCAAAAGCGTATACTCCTGAACGAAAGAATTGTTCCTTTGCTAATGAGACTCTTCTGCTTTTTGCACCACGATATCCCTTAGCGGCCTTTAAATATCTCTTCTTTTTGGACTTTTTTAAAACTCCTCGTTTAATTCTCATACTGAATCCTCCTCGTTCTT
>CAZVPY010000053.1:0-4125 GCA_964629135.1 uncultured Thermotogaceae bacterium
GTTAGAATATATATTTTTAGCAAAAAGGCGGGATGAAAAGCCCGCCTTTTTTGTTACGTGGATTTATGGCATTTTCCCCAACGCCACCGGTAAGCGAACGGTAAAGGTGGAGCCTTTTCCCTCAACACTTTCAAGAAAGATCTTCCCGTTCATCTTTTCGACAATGGAACTGATCATTGGCAGCCCTAAACCCAGGCCCTTAAACTCTTTTGTAAGGCTTAAATCCTTTTGAAAGAAGATTTCATATAGCCTTTTCTGTGTTTCTTCATCGATACCAATACCCGTGTCTGAAACTGAGAGGATCAGCGTTCCATTGTTTTTTGTGGTCAGCAAATAGTCGGCACTGATAAGGATCCTTCCGGATGTGGTGAATTTGATGGCGTTGTCCACCAATTTGTCCAATATTTGGCGAAGCAACTTAGGATCGGTATATAGTGTTTCAGGTAAGTTGTATTTCTTTACAATAAGATCCAATTCTTTCTTTTCAGCGGCTATTTTAAACAAACCGGCAACCTCTTCAATCAAGTCACTTGGATTGATTGTTGAAGGCTGGATTTCTGTTTTTCCGTTGCTTAATTTAACAATTTCGTACAGATCTGAAAAAATCTTCTCCAGTTGCAAAGAAGAGTGTAAAGCGATCTCCAACAGGTAGCGTGATTCATCATTTACATCGGTTTCCAAAGTGGTTTCTATGGCACCGGTTATTCCCGAAAGGGGTGTTCTAAGCTCATGACTGAGATTTGATAAAAATTCGGTTTTGGCGTTGTTAAGGTATTTGGCCTCTTCTTCGGCTTGTAATAATTCTTTCCTCATTTGTATGTTAACTAATAACTGTGAGAACAAGTAGAGTAACTTTTTTTCCTTTTGGGTATAACTGTGATAATTGTTGACCGAATCGAACCCCACAAAACCGATGCATTCCTTTCCTTTCATCATGGGAACCGCCAAGACGCTCTTAATACTTTGAGCTTCTAATACCTTTTTCAAACTGCTTTCTTCCAATTTATCTACATTCTCAATATACATGGCCTTACCTTTTACATGTTGATTCACCCATTCGGGTACCATTGAAAGGGGAACTTTTTGAAGATTCTCTTTTTGCGGCGTGATTCCCCGGGCACACCATTCCAGGGTATTGGTTGATAGTCCTGTGTCAAAATGATACTCAAACACATACGCCCTGTCAGCATCCACAAATCGTGCGATCTCCCCCAGTGCAATTTCAACGGTTTCATCCGCTGTTTCCAAAGGGATGTTGATATATTCGGTGGCAATATGCATGATGATTCTTTCCATGGTCAGATGATGTTTCAGGCTTTCTAAAATTCTCCGTTGACTGGAAGTATCGGTTATGGTAAGGAGAACAAGTTTTCCCCCCTCGCCCTCAAAAGTAGTGTAATTGACCTTGACGAACAAATTTTCCCCGTCCGCAGTCTTGAATTCCAACGTGAACATGGGTAAGGGTTCTTCCTGCTGAATCCTTCGGATAAATTCCTTCATCTTTTGTTCAGGCTGTAAGATTGATGAATTATAAAAAGAAGAACCAACCAGTTCTTGTTTGAAATAACCGGAAATCTCACAAAAAAGGTCATCCGCCTGAACGATCTTGCCGGTTTCCAAATCGAAGATCAGCGCAGGAAGGGGAGTCTTTAAAAAGAGGCTTTTATAATCAATGGGATTGTTTTGTTGACTGTCTTTTTTATCCATTATGAATTCTCCCGATGAATTGACTTTATTAATTTTACCATAAATTAAAATATTAAGGGCTACTGAAAAACTAGAAAATCCCCCCCCGCGGGGAGGTCGTTTTTCAGCAAGCCCAACTTGGATATTTTAAACGAGAAACATAAGTACACTGTGTTATAATCACGCGTGAACAAACAGATATTAAGGAAAAGAGGAGTTTTATTTTGGAATTGGATGAAAGAAGGCTTGAGGTTATCAACAGAGTTGTGGAGGAAAAGGGAGAAGCGGCGATTCCGGATCTGTTGTCCCTCATGGAAAAAAACGAAGATGATCCTGAACTCATTGAAATGATCATAGAAGTTTTAAGACGAATGGATAGAGGGGTTATCGCTTATTTGCGGGAGTATCTAATTAAGAATCAAAAGCGATTCAACGCAAACCCCAGAGTATATAAGGAAGAGGCTTACCGGACCACTCTGTTGGTCGTGATTGATTTGGTGGGAGAGTTGGGATACCAAGAGGATATCCCCTTAATTGAATCTTTTTTAGGAGTTTTTGATCATGAAAAGGCCCATTTAATCATATACGAGGCCATCGCCAAATTGGGTGGGGGGGCCAAATACCTGGATTTATTGGAGCTCTTTGCCTTTGAGGACGATTTTACTAAAGAGATGATCGGACAAGTCATCATGACGCTTTCCTATATTGACGAGCCTCGGGCGTTGTTTGATCTGTTAAAAATCACCAAATTTGAGTGGTTGGATGCCAATCAAAAGATCATGGTTGAGAACGGGTTGAAACGGATGCTGGGTATTCATAAAGAGTTTTATGAACTGTTGGAAAAGGATCCCTACGGGAAGAAAGTCTTGAAAAAGCTGCTTGAGGTGAACGAATGAAGTTTATGGCCAGTTGCACAGCCGGGTTGGAAAGTCCCCTGGCATATGAGATAAAGGATTTGGGGCTGGATGTTATCGATGCCAGTGACGGGAAGGTTCTTTTTGAGGGGCCGGAAGAGATACTGATTCGTGCCAGCCTTTGGTTGCGAACGGCCGAAAGGCTTTTTATCATTCTGGATGAGTTTCAGGCCACCACATCGGATGAATTGTTCGAAAGACTTTACGCCTACAATTGGCAATCCTTGATGCCAAGGAATGCCAACGTGACATTGGCCAGGGTGAAGATCAAAAAATCGCTGTTGAAAAGTCCCAGAGTGACCCAATCTGTGGCACAAAAGGCTGTTTTCAAAAAGTTGTGTGAATCTTATTCTCTCAGTCGACTACCCCTGTCAGGTGCTTTATATCCTTTACATTTGTATATACGAAAAAATAACGTCACCGTGGCTTTGGAAACGTCCGGAGAAGGGTTACACAAGCGTGGATACCGAATTCTTTCCGGGAAAGCTCCCCTTCGGGAGACTATTGCCGCGGGAATACTCATGCTGGCACGATGGAATGAAAAGATTGATCTCATCGATCCCTTTTGCGGATCGGGTACCATTCCCATCGAAGCGGCCATGATGGCTCGCAATCAGGCACCCAATATGCATCGTTCATTTCTGTTTGAAGACTGGGATTTGCTATCCAAAGAGACGGTTTTAAATGAAAGGCGCAAGGCGCGAAAGGCTGTAAAAGTGAGCGATGTAAAGATCATCGGCTATGATTCCGATTGGAAGATGATTGAGTATGCAACTGAAAACGCCAAAAAGGCCGGTGTCCTCAACGATTGCACTTTTGAAAAAATGCCCATGGAACAGGTCAAGGCAGAAGAAAAATACGGTTATGTGCTGACGAATCCACCCTACGGAGAGCGTTTGAAAGACTCTGAAGCTGCTTTTAACCTGTATCAGCAAATGAAGCATCTGAAAAAAGACTTGCCGGATTGGTCGTATTTCATCTTCACCTCTCACGAAGGTGTTGAAAAGGCCTTTGACATGAAGGCCTCAAAAAAGAAATGGATTACCAACAGCGGGTTGAAAACCTGGCTGTATTTTTTCTGGGGTCCAAAACCTCCAAAAGGAGATGATACCCATGTTGATACTTCTGGCAACCATGAATGAGAATAAAGTTGATGAGATAAAGAAAATCGTACCTGAGATTCCCTTTAAAAACATCGGTGATTTTTCCGATGAATGGGACGTGGAAGAAGATGGAGATTCCTTTGAGGCAAATGCCACCAAAAAGGCGGTTGTCTCCGGAAATTACTTCGGTCTTTACACCGTAGCGGATGATTCCGGTTTGGAAATAAAGGCTTTGGATGGGTTTCCGGGAGTCAGATCATCTCGTTTTATGGCTGAGAGCACTTATGCTGAGAAGATGACGGAATTGCTTAAGAAGATGAAAGTCTATGAGACGGATGAAGATAGATACGCTCAGTTTAGAACGGTAGTTTGTTTCTACGATCCCTTGGAAAACAAATTGTTTTTGGTTGATTGCATCGTGA
>CAZVPY010000053.1:4212-9540 GCA_964629135.1 uncultured Thermotogaceae bacterium
AAACAAAAAGTTCTTGGTTGAAGGCATCGTGAAAGGTACTTTGTCCAAAGAAATCAGTGGGGAGGGTGGATTTGGGTACGATCCCATCTTTATTCCCGAAGGCTTTGAAAAGACATTCGGAGAGCTTCCCGAAACGGTAAAAAACACTTTTAGCCATCGTGCCAGGGCATTCTCGGCTTTAAAAGAACGCTTAAAGAAAGAAGGCTATCTCAAATGATCCCTTGTGAAATGTATTTGTTTCGACATGCTCAAACCCGATGGAATCTTGAAAAGCGATTTCAGGGGCAGAAAGACAGCCCCCTTTCTGAAATGGGAAAATTACAGTCCAAAAAGATGGCGGAAATACTACAAGTCATCAATCCGGAGATCGTTGTGACCTCAACTCTTGATCGAACAAAGGAAACCGCTCGTTTAGCATTAGAGGAATGGGGGCAAGCGTTAGAAATAATTGAAATGGAAGAGTTGAAAGAATCAGCTTTCGGTCCTTGGGAAGGTATGATGATAGATGATGTGAAACGAGATTTCCCGGAAGAATTTAATAGTCATCGGACAACCCCTCATTTGTTTGAGATGGAGGGGGTTGAAAGGTATGAAGACATTCAAAAACGGGGGTTGGAAGGTCTAAAGAAAATAGCACAAAAGCATCCCGGTAAACGAGTTGTAGTAGTTACCCACGGTTTACTGCTGTTGTGCGTTTTGGCAGGTATCAGGAATATTCCCCTTAGTTTGGCACGTGAAAAGATTACGATTCCCGATAATACCGAATATGTATATGTAGATTGGTTGGTTGATGATTAGTTGAGTGTATCGCCTTGTAAGTCAATAACATCGCCTGTTTCCAATGTTATTTCGAACTTGTCTGAAGTGAGTTTTCCAGAATATAGTTTACTGAACAGATCAATAATTTCATTGTCTCTATCCCCGTACATTAACTCCACAGGGATCCTTTTTTCTGGTGAATACAGGTCAAAAACCACATGACTCATCCCCTCAAAGGGAAAGAGAAAGCCATCGTTTAGCCCTTCAAGACTAAAGACCTCTTCAAGGGTATCTTCGATCTCAGCAGCCTGATAGCCCAGCTGCTCCAGCTCTTCATAAACCTTTTCATATATACTTTCTTTATCCTCTATTCCGCCTATTAACGCCTTCAAAACCAACGCCATGGCAACTTCCAATATTTGTCCGGTAAACGTAACAATCAAACCTTTCTTCAAAAATATTTGTTCAGCTGTATTATATCATGAACGCGTATAAGAACGATAATGCTTGACAATCTCTTTTAAGAAGACGGGAAAATTGGAATGTTTTGCTCGTAAGAGAAAGTTTAGGTGTTGAATCAATCCGTAGGGGAGCACCTGTGTGTGCTCCCGCGGTATTAAAATTAATTGTCAAAAAGAAAGCGTTAAAGATTTCATACGAGTAACAATAAAGAAAATCAACAAAAAAAACGGGAGCACACGTAGGTGCTCCCCTACAAAATTGAAGCATGGCGTTTTTCCCAGCGGGAAAATAGCCCAAGGCCAATGTCTTTTTTGGCTTCCACTACCAAAACGATGCATGGAAGGTATCTCTGCTTTACCGGCGATTTCCATATGTTTTGTGTTTTTAATCTATACCTCAAAACCCAGATCCTTTCCAATAATTTGGTAGTTTTCCATTTTCCGTGTAAAATAATGTGAAGATTTATTCAGCTGAAGGGGGTTATAAAATGAAGTTTATCAATAGGTTGTTTCCAAAGGATTCTCCTGTTGACCTTATGAAAAGGCATGCACAGCTTGCTGAAGATGCGTGTAATTTTCTGCCGGATGTTTTGGGAAAGTATTTTTACGAGCAGGAAATTTCCGGGATTGGAAAGCAAGTGGACCAGATTGAACATGATGCGGATGATATAAAGGTGGAGATCAGGAAGGCTTATGCGGAGTTGAAATATACATATTTCGACAAAGTTGATGCCCTGTTTATTCTTCACAAGCAGGACGGGATCATCGATAAGGCGGATGATGTGATCAAGATGCTGATGATGAATCAGGTCAAAAATCTGGATCATCTCATCATCAAGGACGTTGTTGGGCTTGCTCATACGGTGGTGGAGTCGGTCTCGAAGATGACCCATGCGGTGTCAAATCTCAGTATTGTGGCGGAGTCCTCTTTCTCGAAAAGGGAAATTGCAAAGGAAAAAGTTGACCTGATGTCGGTTGAAGCAACGGAAAGCCGGAGCGATGATGAGGCCATCGATTTGGGAAAAAGGGTTTATGCCATGAAGGATAAAATGAACGCAGTGGATATTTTATTTCTACAGGATATCATTCGTAATTTGGCAAAAATAGCCGACAGGGCGGAAAGAGTCGCTGAAAAAGTCAGAATGCTGATCAAGGCATAACGGGGGGATGTAAATTGCTTATTTTTGGAATTGGGTTGGGGTTTGCACTTGCCTTTGCAATTGGCGCCAATGATGTGGCTAATTCCATGGCGACGGCTGTGGGAGCAAAGGCAATTACGCCGAAACAGGCGGTTATGATTGCAGCTGTATTGGAATTTTTGGGGGCATTGTTGTTCGGCAGCCACGTAACATCCACAATCATGAAGGGGATTGTCAAATGGGAAGCCGTAAATGATCCCAATGTGTTGCTTTATGGCGCTATTGCAACACTCATTGCCACAACGGTATGGATTTTGGTTGCAACATTTTGGTCCATGCCTATTTCCACAACACATTCCGTAGTGGGCGGGATGATGGGATTTGGTATCGTTGCTGCCGGTTGGGGAGCAGTGAATTGGTTCACCATGCTGAAAATCGCCTTAACCTGGGTGATTTCACCTCTTTTTGGGGCATTGCTGTCTTATGTAGTATTTAAAATCATTGCATGGACAATCCTCCATAAAGAAAGCCCTTATTCAGCTGCAAAGAAATACTCGCCTTTTTTTATCGCAGCAACCATTTTTATTATTGCCTTTCTCTTCTCCTATAAGACTTTAAAATTGGACATGGTTTTCACCATTCTATTTTCGATTGCATTTGCAGCTATCGCCTTGTTGATTGCTATTAGGGTTGTTTCCGCGAGATTTTCCCTGAAAAAACCCGATGATGAATACCAGGCTGTTGAAAAGGTTTTCAGAAAGATGCAAGTGGTCACTTCCTGTTATGTCTGTTTTTCCCACGGTGCCAACGATGTGGCCAATGCCATTGGTCCGTTGGCTTTGATTATTGCCGTCTTAACCACAGGTGTAGCAGCGGCCAATGTGGAAGTCCCAGTATGGGTTCTCCTTCTGGGGGGTGCCGGTATAGCCGCCGGTGTTGCCGTTTTGGGTAAAAAGGTCATGAAGACCATCGGTGAAGATATTACCGTGTTAAACAACACCCGGGGCTTTTCAATCGATTTCGGAACGGCTACCACTGTTTTAGTGGCCTCAGTAATGGGTGTGCCCATATCCACCACACACACGGTTGTGGGTTCGGTAACCGGTATCGGCATGGCTCACGGTATGGAAATGGTCAACGTGAGTGTATTAAAGAACATCATTATGTCCTGGTTGCTGACAGTGCCTTTGGTGGCGGTTTGCTCCGGAGGGATTTACTGGCTTTTACTGAGGATAATTGGGTGATTGATAATTGAAGGGTCTGGGGTATGGGTTCTGGGGTTTAGTCAAAACAAAAAACTACGATTCCATCTTTATGCTTTTTTTCCAGACCCCAGACCCTAAACCCCAGACCCTTTATAAAAGCTGTATGACAAAGTTGAAATTTTTGGTTTGTGAACATCCTCTTTACATTCATGCACAACATGAGTTAATATATAAATGATAAAATATCACGTCATACGTCCATACTTTATAACAATTAAGAGGTGGTAGAGTTGATTATCAAGCGATATGAGAATAACGAACAGTTGAGTATAAAAGCTGCTGAAATTGTGAAGGAGCAGATTCTTGAAAAACCAAATTCCGTGTTGGGGCTGCCAACCGGATCATCACCTCTTGGGATGTACAAACATTTGATTGCCATGTATGAAAGGGGAGAACTTGATTTCTCTTCTGTCAAGACCTTTAATTTGGATGAATACTGCGATTTACCCACTGATCATCCTCAAAGCTATCATGAATTCATGGATAAGAATTTTTTCCGGCATGTGAACCTGAACCCCGAACACACCCATATGCCAAAGCCGGATAACGGTGAACAGGAAATTGGGTGTGAAGATTATGAGAAGAAGATCCGTCAAGCCGGAGGTATCGATTTACAGATCCTTGGCATTGGCAGAAACGGACATATCGGGTTTAACGAACCGGGGACCCCTTTTTCAAGTCGAACCCATGTGATTCAACTGCATCAGGATACAAGGCAGGCCAACGCCAGATTTTTCGATTCCATAGATGAAGTCCCCAAAGCCGCTGTTACCATGGGGATTAAGACCATTATGAGGTCTCGCAAAATATTGTTGTTGATTTCAGGTGAATCCAAGCGAGAAGCTTTGTATCAACTTGTGATGTCATCCATTAACGAACAATTTCCCGCGTCGGTTCTTCAACTTCACCCGAATGTGATTGTTTTGGCCGAAAAAAGTGCTTGTGCCCACCTTGAAAGGGAATATTCATTCATCAATCATCAACTTAGAGTTTAAGTTTTACAGCGCTTAACTTGATAATCCTCCTCATTTCTGCTATAATTAACCTTGAAACTTACCATTTAATTGAGTAATAGACTCGTTTATATCTTGAAAGTGCAAAAAATATTCGTGCTTTTATTTCTATAATCATCTTACATTGGAGGAGATTCTATGAAAAAAAGTTTGTTGTTTTTAATCGTTGTGATGCTCGTTGTTTCTTTCGGATTTGCTAAAGTCTACAGAGTTGGTACAAGTGCCGGATTCCCGCCGTTTGAATTTGTTGAGAATGGTGAGTATGTAGGGTTTGATATGGATCTCATGAGAGAAATGGCAAAAGAAATGGGTTTTGAAATTGAAATCATTGATATGAGTTTTGACTCACTGATTGCAGGGCTTGTATCCGGAAACTTGGATATTATTGCTGCCGGAATGACGATAACAGACCAGAGGGCAAAGGTTGTAGACTTTTC
Organism: uncultured Thermotogaceae bacterium; assembly: GCA_964629135.1. Classification (GTDB taxonomy): domain Bacteria; phylum Thermotogota; class Thermotogae; order MWEM01; family MWEM01; genus JASUTC01. The sequence goes on from CAZVPY010000053.1 coordinate 9,287, forward strand.
AGATGCTTATTGGACAGCAGATCAAAGTATCTCAGTTAAAGAAGATTCTGATTTAAGCGTTACAGTACTTTTCGGAGATAACAACATCGGTGTGCAAACCGGAACCACCGGAGACCTTTGGGTGGAAGAACATCTTGAAAAAACAGGTATTTTAACTGGAAGATACAAACGCTATGATACCTTTGTTCTTGCCATGACAGACCTTGTTAACGGTAATTTGGACGCAGTTGTTCTTGATTCACCCGTTGCCGACA
>CAZVPY010000054.1:0-8948 GCA_964629135.1 uncultured Thermotogaceae bacterium
TCTAAAAAAGAGGCGTAAGCATGAAATACAAAATGACATTTTTAGGTCTGGGTGTAAGTAATTTTGCCGTTTTAAAAAATTTATTCAAAGAAAATCCAGGTGATTTTTTTGTATCTTCCGCTGATCAAATTGCTGAGGATAAACGGGATTTCTTAATCAAGCATGGCATTACGTTTGAAGAAGGTAAACATTCTGAGGAATTGTTGGATACGAAGTTGCTGATGATCAGTCCTTCTGTGAAAATGGATAATGAGATTTACAAAGAGGCCAAAAAGCGTGGGATTGACGTTAAAACGGATATTGAGTTGTTCCTGGAGAGTAAATCTCCAGTTGGACATATGATTGCCATCACGGGAACCAACGGTAAAACGACAACCGTGGAGATGATTCAGCATATTTTAAGCCTTTCACAAGAGGCTTATGCCGTGGGTAATATCGGTTTTTCACCTTTTGAGTTGATGACTAAGGATTTAAGTCAAGCGGTTTTGGTCTTTGAGCTGTCGAGTTTTCAAATCGAGCATTTACAAAAGAAAAAAAAATACTTCAATTTATCCGGATTGACGAATATCGCACAGGACCATCTGGATTGGCATGGTGGATATGATGCTTATTTGAAATCAAAGATGGGAATTTTGGATATTTCTAAGGCAGTTATACTACCTGAGGCGTTTCAAAACAAAGGGATGTACAAGTACGGTGTCAGTGATGGATTAAACTGTGTCATTAACGAAGCCGCAAAGTGTGTCACGCTTTCTGTTCAAGGGCGCGAGGCAACGGTTGATCTTTCCGGACTGAAGCTTAAAGGTTTTCACAACATTCGAAACAGTGCCTTAGCAGCGTTTTGTTGTTTTCACTTTGGTATAGATGCAAAACAGATTGAAGAGGGTTTAAACATATTTATACCAGGTGAACATCGGATGGAGGTCTTTTTGGAATGGAAGGGGAGAACCTTTGTCAACGATTCAAAATCCACCAACGCCCATGCCTTAATTTCAGCCATTGATTCATTTAGAAGAACAGACGGGAATGTTCTCCTACTTGCAGGGGCAAAAGATAAGGGAGATGATTACTCTCAACTTTCAAGTGTCATTGCAGATGCTGTGCAAAAGGTTTATTTATCTGGAGAAAGTGCCCAAAGATTATATGATTCGATTCCCAATTCTGTGGAAAAACAGCTTTTTGATCAATGGGATAAGGCCATAGAAAAAAGTATACAGGAAAGTACCCCGGGAGATGTGATTTTATTCAGCCCGGGTGGTTCCAGTTTTGATCGATTTGACAACTACAAAAAAAGAGGTGAATACTTCAAAGAAACTGTAAAAATGCTAATCAGACCTCTTTAAATTTGACCCCGGCTCTTTTAAATTCTTCAAGGGTTTTTTTAACGTCACCTTTTTGTGCTTCAACCCCTTTGGTGGCGTTAATGATGAGATTGATTTTAAAACCAAAGAACAAGGCATCGTGGACGGTATAGCGAACACAATAGTCCAACGCCAGTCCGCAGATGTCCAACTCGTAAATATCCAATTCTTTAAGCAGGGAAGCGATGCCCAAATCTGCACCGTTGTTTTCTTTGAATATGGAGTAGCTATCCACATGAGGATGCGTTCCCTTTCTAACAATGTAGTCAAAGTTTTCTGTGTTGATGTCTTTGTGAAATTCGGATCCGTGTGTACCCTGTTGACAATGAACCGGCCACAGGACAGGCCCTATTCCTTTTCCGTTGTCAAAGGTGCTGAAAGGTTCTTTTCCTTGATTGACTGCAAAACTTTCATGATTAGCCGGATGCCAGTCCTGGCTTGCTAAAATGGCTTTGTAGCTTCTGTGTTCCATGGTTTTGTTAATTACAGGGTTGATCCAGCTGGCATCTTTGACCGGTAACGAGCCTGTTTCGTAAAAATCATTCTGTACATCCACAACTAATAAAGCCTTGTGCATAAATTATTTCCCCCGTTTTTAATTTGTTTCTTTCTCTTCCTCTTCAGTATCACCAAAAAACTTCATGACACCTTTTGTGATGGTTTCAGCAATTTGTTCCTGGAATTGAGCCTGTTGGATTTGTTTAGCAAAAGATGGATTTGAAAGGAATCCACATTCAATCAAGATAGCCGGCATTTCAGAATAAGCTACCACGGCAAAATCTTCAGGTACAGTTTTATGCATCTTGAAGCCTTGAGATATGAAGACATCACGCATCATTTTTACATATTCTTCGCTTTTGAGTGTCGTATCAATTTTGTTATAAATCTTTTTTTGGATTTGATCCTCGTTTAAGGTTGAGGCGCCGTATAATCTTTCAAGTCTTACTTTGTAACTGTACTCCGAGAAGGAATAGTAATATAGTTCCACGCCCTCTACCGTTGGATTATCAAGTGAGTTGAGGTGGACACTGATAAAGAGATCTGCGTCTTTTTGATTGGCAAATCTTCCCCTCTCCATTAACTCTATATAATTATCTCTTGTGCGTGTCAAATAAACTTCGTATCCTTTGTCTTGCAATTTTTTAGCCAGGAATTTGCTGATTTGAAGAACACCGTCTTTTTCCTGAAATCCGCCTGGACTAATAGCACCGGGATCAAAACCTCCATGACCCGGATCGATGACAATTCTTTTTACGGCATGTTCTTCCGTGTTTTCTCCAACTGCTGCAAAAGTATCCGTTTTAATCAAGTACACGGTGGACCCTATCGTTACAGGTTCAAAGGAAATGTCATTGTCAAATGTAAAGGATAGTCTGAGAAATGATTTCATCGTGTTTTCAGAGATGTTTTCGCCTGTAAATCCATTCACACCGTTCATAGTATTTTGAGTGTTAATCAAATCACCTGTCTGAGCGCCTATGACTTCGAAAATCGCACTATTGTTTCCCTGTTTGGCAACGGATACACTTACCGGCTTTGAAAAAGACAGGACGAGTCCCTTTGGTATCCAGTAATAATTAATAAGTTCTGAAACCGATGAATAAATGTAATATTTATTATCTGAACTCACCATTCTTAAACCCAATAATCTACAAGTGTCAATTAATGGTAGAAAAAAGCGGTTATTGATAATCCTGGGGGCAGTCGTCAGGTAAACCTGTTCACCGTTAAGGTTTACTTTTGTGGAATTGTTGTTGAACTGGATAAAATTACCATTCCACTGAACGTTTAATGTCTTTTTAATGTTATCCCATTCAAAATCTGTTTTCAGTTTTTGTAAAAGGTTAACCGAGTAAATATATAAATTGTCCCCTAACATTTGAAAGCGCTCCGGCGGCAATTCTTCGTCCATCAAGTATACTTTGGACGAAAATGCTGACAGAGCAATTAACAAGATAAAAAGAATCGTGATTTTTTTCAACAAGAAATGACCTCCAGTTGTTTTTCGGATGATTATAACATGAAGAACGATTACATGAGTGGATGATATGTAAAGTTAACTAATTTAGACGGATGATACCATTCACGAGGAAAGAAAAATAAATTTGTCGTTGAGACTTCAAGAGGTTCAAAAAATTGATCGGTATTATTTTGAATCATCACAATGTTTTTAAAGGATTCAACGATCTTTTTTGTATGTTGATAATCAGGAATTTTGTAAACATTTGGTGTGATCTTGTCATAATACTTCCAGGTTGCTCCGGTGTCTAAATAATAAAGAGGCCCTTTTTTTATCGGTTTTAGTTGTTCAGGGTTGTTTTTTATGGTGTAAAGAGAGGCGAAAAATCCATATTTACAGACTCTTGCTAATTCTTTCAACGCCTTTATGGGATTTTCGCAAAACATCAGAGTACTTTCGGTAAATCCCAAATCAAAAGTATTATCTTCAAATTCGAGTTGAGTGATGTCACTTAGTTGAAAGGTTGTTTTTTTATCCTCAAAAAGGTCCAATGCCTTAATGATTTGAAATCGGCTATTGTCAACGCCTATGTATTGGCAATTATGTTGTTTGATTCTATCCCGCAGATAGTAAAATTGCGCTCCCGATCCACAACCGGCATCAAGTATCCGCTTTGGTTTATAGAAGTCTATTGCCGATGCGATGTGTGATATTTGTTCTTGGGCATAACCTTTGTATTCATCTGTACGGTGTTCATGATAACGTATATCGTATTGAATGGAAATAGGTTGATTGTCAAAGTTGGTTTCACGGTTCAAGGGATAAAATAGCTTGTAAAGACGAAATATATCTCCTTTTTTGTAATGAATCCATTCGTTTAGTAAAAATTGTTTTGTGTAAAATTTGTGAAGGCGATTAGGGGGAATGGTTTTTTCAATAAAAACAATTCCTTGAAGCTTTCTAAGTCCATTGCTTGATAAATATTCTCTTAAATACTGTGGATGTCCTGATGAAGAGAACAAAGTCAATTCAGTTTGTTTGTCTTCATTGAACCAGTATAAATAATCCTCTACTATCGCTTTTGTTTTTTCATACCCCGCAACGGTAGTGTCTAAATAAAAAATAATCTTTTTTTTCTTAGGCATACTTCTATTCTTCTTTAACGGATAAACCTTTCATGATAAATTTTACTACAGTATCCACATTCAAGTCTTCGTTGATTGAATTCACACCAATGCTTTGGGCAATTAATTTCGCAGTTCCTTTGGTTGGAATGGTTTCGGGGATGAACTCCTTTTGTTTCCCCTCTTCAATAAGGTTTTCTATTCTCTCAATAAATAAATTATACCTTTGTTTAAGAGGTTGCATTTTTACATCCGTTTCGTTCTGACTTTCTATGATTCTCATCTTGTCCATTTCTATCAGTTTCATGATCTCCTTTCGATTCATGACAAAATCGATATAAGAAATCAGAACACGCTTTAATTTTGATAAATAAGTGTTTTCTTTATCTTTATGTCCAAAGATGTGTCGTTCCAATTCGTTAATACCTTCAGTCCACGCTTCCAAAAAAAGAGAATCTTTGGTGGGAAAATAGTAAAAGATTAAAGCTTTTTTGACTCCGGCATCGTTGGCAATTTCTTCAACAGAGGTTCCATCAAATCCTTTACAGGCAAAAATTTTTTTGGCTGAATCTAAAATCTTTCGCTTAGTCGGTATCTTTTTAGTCATCTTGAAATCCCCCTTTTCAGAACAGAAGTGAAAAACTGTACTGAGGTTTATGCTGTATTCTCAAATTTCATCCTGTATATTTATTCTATCATATTTACGCTACTTTTTACCGAAAGGTCAAAAAAGTCATTTAATAGAAGCAATTCCTTTGTTAAGGTATTTGGTGATGATAAGGGGATTGATCACCGTTTTAGTTATTATTATACTCTTGATAAATTCAATCTTGACAAAAAAAGTCAGTAATGATATTATATGGCTGTTAGCACTCGGGTGCCAAGAGTGCTAAACGGAGGTTCCTAATGGATAACGAATTGACAAAAAGACAGGAAATGATCCTGTATGCAATTATACAAGAGTTTATTACCATAAAAAAACCCGTTAGCTCTAAAAAGATACTGGAAATTTCCAGTTTGGATTGTTCAAGCGCCACGATTCGCAATGAGATGAAGAAGTTGGAAGAGATGGAATATATTAAGCAGCCATATACATCAGCGGGAAGAATACCCACGGACAAAGGGTATCGTTTTTATGTTGAATGTTTGAAGGATATGAAAGCTATCCAGACAACAATGAGTACTGATATTGAGTTAATGGATGATTTCAAGTATAACAACATTGAAGAGTTACTGGCCTATTTTTCTGTTTTTTTGGCAAAATGGACAGGAGGATTGGCGATTATTGAAAAGCCCTTTATTGAGAAATTACGGATCAGCAGAATCTCTTTAACCAATATCTTTTTAAATTATTGGGTAGTGGTTGTAATTACAAACATGGGTCTTTCGGAAACGTTTATTGTACCTATGGAGGAAAAGTTCCCCATCAAGGAGTTCGAGCATTTTCTTTCCGACAAGTTGCATGGGTTGAGTTTAAAAGAATTAAAGGAACTACTTGATCAGATGGATTTACCAGATTATTCTTGGTATAATCCGGATTATGATCATGTTTTTACTTTTTTAAACAGGATGGTTAGCAGAAATTACAAAAACCGATTCCAAAAATATGGATTAGAATTGTTGGTAAGGGATGAAACACTCTCTCAGTCTGACTTAAAAAATTGTCTTGTTTTCACAGAAAGTGATGAAAGACTTCTCAATCTGTTTTCGTCTTTGGAACAAGAAAGACACGAAAACGTAAATATAGGCGCTGAGACGAAAACTGACGAGCTTGAAGCATTTGCTGTGTTTGTTCACGATTATTCTGGTGGTGAACAGAAATTGGGGAGAATGATAGTTATGACCTCCAAGGCGACAGATTATTTACAGAATTTGAAAGGGCTCCGTTTTACCAGTAACAGAATCACAGAGTATCTTTCAAGATTGATGACATTAAACGAATAAAAATAGGAGGAATGGATTTGAAAACGGCGATAGAAAAGGTGCAAAACCTTCAAGAAGAAAATAAATTTTTGATAACAGAAATCAAAAGACTGAAAGAAATTGAACAGTATGCCTATAAATTGAAGTCCGATTTTGAACATTATAAGCAAATCGTTCAAAAGGACAAACAAAGAATTTATGAAAATGCAGCTATTGATTTTTTAGATAAAATGATTCCTGTTCTAACCAACTTCGAACGTGCTTTGAAGTTTATGAATGTGGAGAATCCCACCAAAGAAACGGCGATGATTATCAAAGGAGTTCAAATGATATATCAGTCGTTTATAATGACTTTGCAAAATGATGGTTTAGAAGAAATTTCAGTGACTCCCGGAATGCAATATGATCCTTTTAAGCAGGAGATAGCTGAACAAGTGGCTGATGATTCTCATGAAGAACACACGGTGGTAGAAGTAGTGGAAAAAGGATATAAATATAAAAAAACCGTTTTAAAACCGGCAAGGGTGAAAGTAACGGTTAAGAAACCCGATGAAAAATCCTCTGATAAGGAAGTAAAAGAAGAGCAATAGAAGCATGATCAGATCAAACAGTTCTGACGAAGGTAGGTGAACTATGTCGAAAAAGGATTATTATGAGATATTAGGCGTAGCAAAAGATGCAACCCAGGATGACATAAAAAAGGCATATCGTAAGTTGATAAAGAAATGGCATCCGGATCTCCATAAAGACAACAAAAAGGATGCTGAGGTAAAGTTTAAAGAAATCAGCGAGGCGTATGAGGTGCTATCCGATACCGAAAAGAGGGCCATGTACGATAGATATGGTTTCGTTGGCGATCAAGTACCCCCAGGTTACAGAACAGCACAAGGGGCTGCTGGGGGATCTCCTTTTGATGATTTCTTTGGTGGTTCAGGAGGTTTCGGTGGTTTTGAAGATATCTTTGACATGTTTTTCGGTGGTTCCAGATCAGGAAGAGGTCAACGTGTATCACAAGGAACCAGAGGCCAAAAGGGTCAGGATATTGCTGTCAACATTCGTATTAATTTAAGCGATACCATATCCGGGATAGAAAAGGAAATCGAATATGAACGTTATCATAAATGTGAAGCCTGTAATGGGACCGGAGCAAAAGATGGCACTTCATTTAAAACTTGTCCTGATTGCGGTGGACGTGGTGCCGTTGTACAAGAATCTCATACTTTTTTTGGGAACATTCAAACCACCACCGCTTGCCCAAGATGTGGTGGAAAAGGAAGAATAATCGAGCAGAGATGTCCTAAGTGTAATGGTGCTGGCAGATACAAGGAAAAGAAAAAGATCAAGATAAAAGTTCCTGCGGGAGCAACCAACGGATTGAAATTGAGAGTTGCAGGAGCTGGTCATGGCGGTACTGGCCAGGGAACTGATGGTGATCTGTATGTGATTATTTCCATACTGACTCCACCGGATTTAGTGAGAAAAGGTAAGCATATTTATTCAGAGGTTCATGTTGATTATCTCCAAGCAATACTTGGAGCTGAAATTGACATCAATACCGTAGAAGGGCCCATCAAACATAAATTGAAAGGTGGCATTCAACCGGGAGAACAAATCAGAATAAAAGGAAAAGGTGTCCCTGATTTAAGAACCGGTATGCGTGGAGATCAATACGTCAAAGTGAACGTGGAACTGCCTAAGAAGCTTTCCAGAAAAGAAAAGAAACTTTTAACGGAGGTCGCCCAAAACACTGGGGTTAAAGTCTCGTAAATAAAAGATAAAATATGGAAGGGTCAAGGGTTCAGAAATTTTACCAAACGGTCAAATTTTAACCCTTGACTTTTTTTTACTAAATGGTAAAATCTATACTGAGAAAATACAGAAAAAATGGAGGAGAAATCATGGCGATTAAACAAACTTTGAAACAGAAGGCACAAGGAGCGGTAATCGGACAGCTTCTTGATCAGGCAATTGGCTTTGTTCATAAAAATCCACAGAAAAATTTTGATAAACTGGTCAATACTCTTGAAAAATTGGATAAGATGTTCCCTTCCGGAAACAATCAATTCGAGGCATTTTTAACTTGGGTAAATGCAAACCCCGGAAGTAAACAATGGTTTATTGAATTGCTTTCAAGAGATGTAGAGCAAGTCAAAACATTTATGAGAAACATGTTTGTCAACGTGAGTTTGAAGTGGATGCAGACCAACAATCAGTTGCAGGAAAAAGAAGGGGTTGTTGCCCCTTACACCATTCTAATCAGTCCTACTATGCGTTGTAATCTCAGATGTAGAGGATGCTATGCTGGAGAGTACACTCAGGAAGATGATTTAACTTTAGATGAGATCAGAGACATTATTAATCAGGCAAAGGATCTTGGAACACACTTCTTCACCATTCTCGGCGGAGAGCCCTTTGTCAGATTCTGGGAACTCGCGGATATTTTCGAAGAAAATTCCGATTGTCTTTTCCAGGTTTTCACCAATGGAACATTGGTCAGCGAGGAAGTTGCTGACAAATTGAAGGATCTGAAAAATGTTGTTGTAGCCTTTTCTGTTAACGGAGATAAGGAAGAAACGGATT
>CAZVPY010000055.1:0-8836 GCA_964629135.1 uncultured Thermotogaceae bacterium
TAGACTCATCCCGCCTTGACATCTCCAATATTGACCGCATGGTAGAACCCAAATTTGTTCCGGTATCACCATCCGGAACAGGAAATACATTTATTTTGTTTAACTCCTCTTGATGACCCAACAAAGTCAGCGCTCCTGAGGTGAAAAGATCGTAAAAACTATAACCGTCAAATTTTAACTGATTCATAAACAACTCCTTTTTAAAAGGTTTGCATAAAATTTATTTAAGTCTGTTAGCAATATCATATATCATAATAGACGGATTTTTAACCACTGCTTATTTTTATTTTGTTATGCAATTTTTCCTTTAAAAAAACAAGTCTTCAAATTTTATTTTTGTTCCAATTTAAATATTGTTTTACCCATTAATGGAATGGCAACAGCTGCTATTAAAATAAAAACTGCATTAATTGTCCAGAATCTTGAAAGTTGCATATAATCCTGTCCCAAAGAAAACCGAATATTTTCAGCCACATAAGTCATTGGTAAGACGGAACCAAACCGCTGTAACCATTTGGGCATCAGTTCCAATGGAAAGTAGACACCTGCAAAAAACATCATAATGGTTGAAAACACATTGGCTGCGTTCATGGCTGCATTGGGTTCTCTGAAAAGCAGCAAGAATAACCCTCCAAGTCCCATCATCAGGAACATGGAGGAAAAATAAGTAATAGTAAAATATAAAATATTCATGTTAAACGACACTTGAAATAACAGACTTGCAAATAACATGATAATCAGAATTGTAACGATAGAAACTAACAGATTATTGATGATATCAGCTGCTAAAAATTGTGACCCCTTTAAAGGAGTGGCAATTAATCGCTTGATGATATCTTGTTTTCTATAATAACCAAAACTAATGATCAAGGCAGTTATTCCTGAGAGAGAAATGGATACCGCAATAACCCCCGAAAGAATATACCCTGTATTAGTCACAGGTTTTTCAGTGAACTCTCTTTCAACGGTATCTACTACAATGATATTCTCAAATCCTGCTGTCGTTTTTCTGAGTTCAGTCATGAAGTTATTTACAATAGATTGATAAAACTGAATCTTGCTCATGGCTCTGGCGTTGAAAAAAGCCTTTACTTCAAAAGCCCCTTCTTTATCCAGTAGTGAAATACCAAATTCCACATCATCATACCTTTTCTCGACACTTTCTTTTAAATCAGATAAAGAATAAACCAAAAGGGGTTTAAGCCCCATTATTTCAGAAGTTGTTATCACATTCAGTTCGATTTGCTCATCGACTTCCTCACCGAGATAAATGGCATACCGCATTTCTTGAGTTTCTGTTGAAACAGATGAAGAAGAATCCCCTCCAAAGGCCAGACCAAATATTATTAAAAACATAAGGGGAAAGGCCAAGGTCCAAAATAGAGCTTCCTTATCCCTTATCCGACTCTTAATAAATGCTTTCAGCATTCCCAACATTATCTTCATACGATTTCTCCCCCATCCCATTTGAATATTTTGACAGATATGAACAAAAGTACCACTGCCCAAAGCATTGGAATCAAAAACAGAGTGAAATAAGGCAAAGGCGCTTCCATCAGCCCCATTGACTGTCTTATGCCTGCTGCAAGGTATGTAATAGGATTAATGTAGACAAACCATCTAACCGCAGGAGGAAGATCAAATACTGGAAAGTAAAGCCCCCCAAGGAATTGCATGGGGAAAAACAGAATGTTTGCCAAACCGGAAGCTCCATTAGGCGTTTTTGATACCGAACCAAGAAAAATCCCAAACGAAAGAGCAAGGATGGCACTAATCAGCATAAATAAAATGGACTCTGGATAAAAGATGGCCCATGTTACATGGTAAAACAACTTCGCATAAATAAGCAGAATAACAAATGACATCACCATAAAAACAAGGTTTGACAGGATAGTTGCGGAAATAAGTGTGCTATTTTTTATCGGTGTACAGGCAAAACGCTTGAAAATTCCTTTTCTCCTAAAATATGTCATATTGATGCCCATATTAAAAAAACCGGTACTAAAAAATCCCATGATTAAAATACCCGCTAAAAAATAATCAGCATAGTTGAAATCCTGGGTTTGTCCAACCATCTCTGTAGAAATCGTGGCATCCGGAATTGAGATATTCATCCTTTTTGCCGCTTCAAGATTGACTTCAGCCAAAATTTGTTTCATCACATCACTGGCAAGCTTTGAAAGATTTCTCATTGGAACGCTTTCAACGATAATCGTTGGCTTATTATCAGTTGAAATTGAAGAAATTTTGGAAAAAAAGACCACCTGATTGAAATTCTGATTAAAATTTTCAGGAATCTCCACAATCACATCAATATGTTGTTCTTTTAAAAGGGTCAATGCCTGTTCTTTGTCTTTTACATCTATGATTGAATACAAAGGGTCATCTTCTTGATTTTCAGGTGTGCTGATACCTTCAAAAACCTGATGGATAATTGTACTCCCCATACCATCACCGGAATTGTCAATTACAGCCATTTTAAAATTAAGGTCCTCACCAGTCATATTGGAAAAAATGAGAACCATGATGGTAAAGATGATCAAAGGAAAGAGTAATATCCAAAAAATCGTCTCCTTTTCTCTTAAACCACTTTTTAGAAGACTTTTAAACAGTTGATTCCTCATTAGTCCCTTAGCCTCCTTCCGGTAAGTGAAAGGAATACATCTTCTAAGTTGGGCTGTCTGACGCTGATATCGTTTAAATCAAGCTCTTTTCTCTTGGCCCATGAGAGTAGTTTTTCTAGTACGACATGCAGGGATTTTGTGGGAATGATCACTTTATCCCCTTCAATTTCTATTTCCTCTACATCCCAGGCATTCAATTCATCGATATCAGATTGCTCTAAGTCAGCGGCAAATTCCACATAATTCAATTCTCCTAACTTTTTTATGTGACCGGATGGTGTATCAATGGCATTAATCTTACCGTGATCCATAATACACACCATATCGGAAAGCTTTTGAGCTTCTTCCATATAATGCGTGGTTAAGAATACGGTTTTCCCCTGGCTTTTTAAGTGTTCAATAATACCCCATATATTCCTTCGGGCTTGAGGGTCTAACCCGGTTGTTGGTTCATCGAGAAAAACCATTTCAGGATCGTTAATTAAGGCACATCCAATAGCAACTCTTTGTTTTTGCCCCCCAGAAAGCTTTTCAACCAAATCATTTCTTTTTTCTTCAAGAGATACAAAACCAATGACCTCTTCAATGGGAAGGCTTTTTTTGAAAAAGGAAGCGAACAACTCAAATACTTCACTTACTTTCAAATGCGGTATAAAGTTTGTAGATTGAAGAGAAACACCTATCTTTTGTTTAGCATCATCAGAAACATGTTTCATTTCTTCCCCCAAAAAGGTGATTCTTCCCTCATCGGCTTTTTTTATTCCTTCGATAATCTCTAAAGTAGTTGTTTTACCGGCACCGTTGGGACCAAGAAGCGTGAAAACCGTACCTTTTTCAATGCTGAAACTAATATCATCCACAGCCTTTACCGTTGGATAATATTTTTTAAGATTTTTAACTTCTAATATTTTTTTTGACACAACAGCACCTCCAATGCCTTTTATAACTTATTCTCTATTTGCCAACCCTTGTATGATAATTTCATCGTATTTCTTAGGGACTTTATGCATATTATTGCACATATTCATCATTTTTTATAACTTTAATCATCTTTTCGTCAACTTTCTTGGAACTGATCATATCCTTTTTAAAGTCCATGTTCATAAAGAAAAAGGAAAAGAGCTTTTTCCCCGTTTAGAAAAAATCCCATCATTAACGCCGATATCCAATAAATTCTCCGATAAATTCTATCCGGTTATGGTTTCCATAAAAAAATTAAACACAAATTGAAACAATGCTTTTTTTAAACACGCTAAATTGTTGACTTCAGAATCAACTGGATGTATTGAACCCCCCATTTCATGGGCAATATTCATTCCAGTTAAGATCTGATTCTCTTTTGACTTTAGAATCCTCAAGGCTGAAATTAAAAAATGATTCTCTATCATACTTATGTCTGGGTATGATAAACACTCCTCCTGAAAAACAAATGTTACGTAACGAATGTTAGCACAAATCTCTTTCTGATGTCAATTCGCTTATAATGCATAAAATACTTTAGATAATAAGAGTAAAAATCAGTATTTCAACGCTAATTACACAAAATCAAACCAAATTCCTTATTTATCCACTTTGCGAAATAAATAACATATGTTTAAATAGAAGTGTAAGAGAATAGAATCCATAACAGATTAAAGGAGGGAACACAATTGAGCTTATATGAGAATGCAGTAAAACAATTTACAAAAGCAGCAGATGTGATGAACCTTGATTCTAGCATGAGAGAAGTCCTTTCAATGCCAAAAAGAGAATTAACAGTAAACTTCCCTGTCAGAATGGATGACGGTTCTGCAAGAGTATTTACAGGACACAGGGTACAACACAACATAGCACTTGGACCGGCAAAAGGCGGAATTAGATACCATCAGAACGTTTCATTGGATGAAGTTAAAGCACTTGCTTTCTGGATGACATGGAAAGCAGCAGTTGTCGGTATTCCATACGGCGGAGGAAAAGGTGGCGTCCAAGTTGATCCCACGCTGCTCTCTCAAACAGAAATAGAAAGACTTTCACGAAGATTTTTCTCTGAGATTCAAGTTATTGTAGGAGAAAACAAAGATATTCCAGCACCTGATGTGAATACAAACGGACAGATCATGGCTTGGTATATGGACACATACAGCATGAATGTAGGTCACAGTGTATTGGGTGTAGTTACTGGAAAGCCACTTGAAATCGGTGGCTCTGTTGGAAGAACTGAAGCAACCGGACGAGGAGTTAGAATTTGCGCTGAAGAAGTAGTTAAATATCTCAACGATAAAGGTACTTTCAACAAAGAAATGAAAGACGTTACAGTTGCCATTCAAGGTTTCGGTAATGTTGGAAGCTATGCCGCAACGCTTATTAATGATGAACTAAATTCTAAGATCGTTGCCGTTAGCGATATTTCCGGAGGTTATTACAGCGAAAACGGTTTAAACACAGATGAAATGATGAAATATCTCGAAGAAAATGGTTCGCTGGAAGGATATACCGGAGCAGACAAAAAGATAACAAACGAAGACTTGCTTGAACTGGATGTAGACATGCTCATTCCTGCAGCATTGGAAAATGTTATCACTGCTGAGAATGCTGATAAAGTTAGAGCGAAGATTATTGTTGAAGCAGCAAATGGTCCTATCGATCCAGATGGAGAAGATATTCTGACGAAGAACGGTATCATTATTGTACCTGACTTTGTTGCGAATGCCGGTGGTGTAACCGTATCTTACTTTGAATGGGTACAGAGTCTTCAATGGTTCTTCTGGGAGCTGGATGATGTAAGAAACGCCCTTCACAGAATCATGAAAAAGGCATTCTGCGGAGTTGTAAAGACGGGAGAAAAATACGATGTTGATATGAGAACTGCAGCATATGTCAACGCTATTGAAAAGGTAGCACAGGCTACAAGATTAAGAGGAATTTTCCCCTAAGAAAAAACAAAAAAGTCGGTCAGTATTTATACCAACAGATTCAAGCGGATATAGATTTATGAAAAAATTTGATATATAAAATCATTTTTGGTATAATACAAATGGCTTGTAATTATACAAAAGGAGATTGATTCGTGAACGGATTGATCTCTTTTTTGTTTGGGAGAAGATTTTAATGAAGATCAGTATATTAACTCAGAATATATATCAGGATTTGGAAGACAAAAACACTGAAACCATTATTACAAGCGCAAAGATAGCAGCTAAGAAAATAGGTTCGAACATCTTACTTACCCCTGAACTTTCTTTACAGGGGTTTCCCAATAAGCTTGAAAAACCGGTTAACCCAGTCGAACCCGAAAGAATAAACGAAATAAAAAAAGCAGCTCATCAATATGACATATCCATTGGTTTTGGCTATTTTGAACAACAATCTGGAAACACCTACAATTGTTATAGCATTATAGATCCAAAAGGAAACACCATCGGATTTCAACAAAAGAGAAAAACCTTTAAATACGCCAAAGAAGATTTATATATCAAAGCAGCAACAGAAACAAAAGACTTTATCCTTGAAGGAATGAAAACACGTATTGTTATTTGTTTTGGCTTAAGATTTCCCTCGCTTTTTCAATCTGAATCAGAATGGCCGCAATTATATATTGTACCCGCTAATTGGCCAAAAACGCGTATACAACATTGGGAAGCTCTATTAATAGCCAGAGCAATTGAAACACAAGCATGGGTTATTGGCATTAATAGAACAAAGGGTATCTACAATGGGCATTCTTTGGTAATCAATCCCAACGGTGAGGTTGTTGAAAAAAACAACGAAGGATTACTTTCCTTTAAAATAGATGCACAAACGATTTCAACCATCAGAAATGAGTTTCCAATAAAGTAGGTGAGCAGATGAAAAAAATAATCATAACGGGTTTTGAACCCTTTGACAAAGAAACAATCAATCCATCCCAGGAATTGCTCAAACACATCGATTGTGATAAAAATCGATTTATCGTCCAACCCATTCTTTTGCCGGTAACGGTAAAAGAAGCGGGAAAAGTCATAAAAAAAGCAATTGATGATATACAACCGGATTATGTCATGAGCTTTGGCTTAAACGGCAGACTCTCTCACATCGCCATTGAACGAGTAGCCATCAACATTGTGGATGCAAGAATACCCGACAATAACGGAGAACAGCCAAAAGATCTGATCATTAACCCGGATGGTCCTGTCGCCTATTGGTCTACTCTGCCATTAAGAAACATAGAGTCCAATTTGAAAGAAGCCGGAATTCCAGTCAGAATATCAAACTCAGCCGGGACCTATATCTGTAATTACGTCATGTATTCAGCCCTGGACTTTATTAAAAAAAGGGGATTAAAGATAAAATCCGGCTTCATTCACATCCCATTTCTTCCGGAACAATGTCTCGAAAATCCCCTTCGATCCAGTATGGATTTAAATCTGTTGAAGAAAATGCTTAAAACGATTATTTCTTCGCTCTATTAATCTATTCTCCAGAAATCTTAAACCCTTCAATTTTGATGGAACGAGGGCCTAAATAATCTCCTTGGAGATGGGTTTCTTTTGACAATTTCAAGGAAGAAAGTTCCCGGATATTTCCGGTAACAGAACCGCCTGAAACGGGGACTTTTTTTGATCCGTCATGATACCAGCCCAAACGGATTTCTCCTCCAAAATCCCCTGTGGTCATATCTGCGTCAATGGCAGAAAAATGAGTCACTTCAAGATGAGGTGTGGCTCTTAATTGCTCTATTGTCTGTTCACCGGGGTAAACTTTGAAATTATTAGCCGTACCTGTTGGTTCTACACCCAGGTAATGAGAGTATCTCAGGTCACCCCAATATTTCTTCAATACTCCATTCTCCAATATGTTTTCTGATTTGATAAGCAACCCGTCATCATCAACCGGAGAGTTATAATAGGAGCCTTTCAATTCAGCAACTATATCCATGTTAATCTTATCACCGTCTTCTTTACCTTGTACGGATTTTCCCACTTCTGCTTGAGAGATTTTGTCATACTTCATCTTTGAGTTTGCTTGTTGAAAATAATACCTCATAAATTCCTTTACAGGTTCTCCAGTGAGAATAACTGGCATCTCTTTTAAAGTTGGTGTGGCTTGTGCTATTGATCTTTCATGAACCATGCTCAGTAATCCAGAGATTCTTTCTTGTATCAAATTACCTTCGGGAACGGATAATTTGAACTCATCGTACAGTTCAACCTCTTCCTTGCCGGATGCTGAAACGATAGTCTCCAAATAGGTTTGGTATTTAGAATAGGATACATCAAGCCCCTGGGAATTAAGGATCCTTGTTTCAATATCACTGATAAACAACTCAGCTGAATTCACCCAGGCCTTTGTATCCCCTTGTGCTTTTAAAATCGCTGCTAAAGAGTCTTTCGTTAGCTTTTCCAGATCACAATCTTTCCTGTCAAAAACCTTTACAAAGGAATCAGAAATGGGATACCAGGGATTTTTGACAAAACCGGCTGCAAATACAGCACCTTCTATGGCTTCTTTTAACTCTTCCACACCTAATAAAGGAGATAAGCTGACAGATGAGCTTCCCCTGTATTGTTGATCTTCCTCGGAAAAATCTCTATAGACTGTTACATCAAAATGATTGACTCTTTTTGCCCTACCCAAATCCATTTTTTCCTTGACAAAAAAATATTCTT
The DNA here is from genome assembly GCA_964629135.1 of uncultured Thermotogaceae bacterium. Classification (GTDB taxonomy): domain Bacteria; phylum Thermotogota; class Thermotogae; order MWEM01; family MWEM01; genus JASUTC01. The sequence continues at coordinate 8,249 of CAZVPY010000055.1, forward strand.
CACTGTTCACAGTGTTTTTTTCAAGTTTCCAACAAGTCGCATCGGAAGCTTTTAACAATTTTATGATTCTTTCTATCATTATCCCAACCTCGCTTTTGCCTTAATATACGGACCGCCGGCAGATACTTTTGCAAATTCCTTGTGCCCCTTTCCGCAAGCCCCTGTTCCGGATAATTCAAAATCTCCGGAAACCATGGATATGGATTTTAAAAGGGTGGGAACATAACCGGTCATCATCACCGGAGAAACAACCTTTCCTGTGAATTGTCCGTCTTTGATTTCCTTGCCATAAGCAATCAGACACTGTATTCCCCAATTTTTCGGATCTTCCATACCACTATAATAATCTTCAAGCAGGAACCCGTAATCAATGGAGGCGATCATATCATCCAGTTTATCTTTACCGGGTGAAAAATAGGTGTTGGTCATTCTGGTGTATGCCTTTCTCTCAAAAGACTCTCGCTTACCATTCCCCGTTGGTTGAGTTCCCAATATTGATGCAGAAATTACATCGGATATACCGGTCTGTAAAATACCTTTATCAATAATGACTGTATCCGTTGCAAGAGTACCTTCATCATCAAAGGC
>CAZVPY010000056.1:0-7657 GCA_964629135.1 uncultured Thermotogaceae bacterium
GACGGCAAAAGACAGACCTATTTAGTCTCCCATATGAATATGGTGGAACGCCTCATCGAAGATGGTATTGATATTAGGGGCTATTTACACTGGTCTTTGGTGGATAATTTTGAATGGGCGAGTGGTTATTCCATGCGTTTTGGAATGATTACAGTTGATTTCGATACCAAAAAACTCATTCCACGAGGCAGTTATTTCTTGATGAAGGATATTATTGAAAAACAATCTACAAAAGATTATGAATACTTGTTAAAATTCCCCAATAATATTTTTGATGAGAAAAATCTAAACAGATAATTTTTAAAGTGATGCATAAAAGAAAAAGACGGCTCAGTCCGTCTTTTTCTTTTAATAGGCAACCCTATGTTTTGTGTGTAATCAGTCAAGACTATATAGGGCGTTCTAATGCACTTGTCAAGGCAAAGAAAAAGCCTGGTTTAGTTAAAATTTGGTTAAAACAAGTTGTTGACTACACTCATGAGGGTGTTATTCTATGGCCTTTTCTTTAGTTTCAATGGCGAATTTTGAGAATAGTATCGCGCCGATGATCATTAAAAATGCCAAAGTAATGGTCATGATGATGGTGGTATTGCCACCAGTTTCTATCAAAAATGTGGCGTAAAAAGGTGCAATGATTCCGCTGATCCTCGCCATGACTCCTGAAGAACCATTTCCCAGTGCACGCATTTCAGTTGGAAACAACTCAGGTGTGTAAGCGTAGACAAATCCCCAGGATCCCATACAAAAGACTGACAAAACGATGGCAAAGACCAGAGATGTTAAGGTAGAGTGGACAGTAAAAAGCAACAGAACTGCCAACCCTGTGCCGGTAAAAAAGAACATGGCAGTCTTTCTTCTTCCTATTCTCTCGATCAGATACGCGGCTAATAAATACCCCGGAAGCTGCATGAGTAACATGAAAAACGTATACCACAAGGCATTTGTATGTTCAATGCCTCTGGAGGCAAATATCTTTGGAGCCCAGGTGAATATACCGTAATATGTAAAACTGACGGAAAACCACGCAAACCATATCATAAGCGTTCTGGAGCGAAATTTTGACTTTAACAGCTCAAAAACAGGTATTTTTACTGGTGCATGCATTTCAACATCTTCTTTAATGGTAACTTGAAGTACTTTTTCAAGGGCAGTCTTGCCCCCTTTTAAATAGGCATATTTTGGGCTTTTTGGAAGGGTTAAAGAAATAATCAACAAAGGAATGGAGAAGAAAGCCAATGCAAAATAAGATGGACGCCATCCGTATTGATTAAGGGTTAATACACTGAAAAGCCCCAAGAGTATACTACCTATGGCCCAGCTGGATTCCAGATAAGTCAAATACCTTCCCCTGACTTTAATGGATGTGAATTCAGTGAGATAAGCATTCACAACTGGTAAAAGTCCACCATAACCAAATCCTGAAAGTAATCTGTAAAGAGCAAATTCCTGTCCAGTTTGCGCCAAAGCTGTCATGGCTGAAAATGAACCGGCAACAACCAAAAAGATGATGTTGGTATATTTTCTTCCAAACAAATCCGACAAGAAACCGGAAATCAAAGCTCCGAAAAGCATTCCTACAAATACCGAACTGGCCAACGATCCTTTCATTTGAACACTTCCTGGAAGTTCTTCCAAGACCGAAGGTAAAGTAAGAGACATCACCATCACACCTGCGGCTGCTAACATCCATTGAAGTGAAGTCAGTAAAAGCAGTAAATTTTGTTTTTTTCTAGGGATGTATTTTTCGATGACCTTGTCTATGATCATTTTCTAACCCTCCTGTATAATCAGTGTTTTTTTATTATAACACTAAATAAACAGTTCAAACGCCATAGGGGCGTTTTGATTCTGATCAATAATCGAGTATAATAAACATTGTTTCGTATTCTTTATTCTATGTTACTTAATAACCATAGAAACCTAAAAACAACTATTGAGATAAAACGGGAGGTATTCATTAATGGCAACAGATTCAGAAAAGTCAAAGAATTTTATCGAGAGGATTATTGAAGAGGATTTAAGAACGGGAAAGGTAAAAAAGGTGGTAACAAGATTTCCACCTGAGCCAAATGCCCAGCTGCATATTGGCCATGCCAAGGCTATTTTGTTGAATTACACCATGGCAAAGCAGTATGACGGGCAATTTAACCTACGTTTTGACGATACCAATCCGGAAAAAGAAGAGATTCATTACATGGAATCCATGAAAAGGGATATACAATGGCTGGGGGCTCAATGGGATAAGTTATGCTATGCTTCTGATTATTTTGAACAGCTTTACAAATGGGCAATTGAATTGATTCAAAAAGGACTGGCCTATGTAGACAACCAAACAGCTGATGAGATTAGAGAAAACCGGGGAACCTTAACCAAACCCGGTATGGATTCTCCTTACCGCTCAAGAAGCATCGAAGAAAATTTAGAACTCTTTGAGGATATGAAAAACGGCCTTATCGATGAGGGAAAGGCCGTCTTGAGGGCAAAAATCGATATGTCTCACCCCAATATCAACATGCGTGACCCTGTGATGTATCGTATTCTTAAAAAGGAGCATTACCGAACGGGAGACAAGTGGTGTATCTATCCCATGTACGACTTTGCGCATGGCTACGAGGATGCCATTGAAGGGGTGACCCATTCCCTGTGTTCTATCGAATTTGAAGATCACCGGCCTTTGTACGACTGGTTTATTGAAAATGTCAGTGTACCAAATGTTCCGCATCAATATGAATTTGCAAGGCTCCAGCTCAGTTATACGGTCATGAGTAAACGTTTGCTCCTTGAATTGGTCAACACCGGCATCGTAGAAGGATTGGATGATCCCAGAATGCCAACTCTCTCCGGATTGAGACGCAGGGGCTACACACCCACTGCGATTGCACGATTTGTGGATGAAATCGGTGTGGCAAAAGCCAATAGTCTGGTTGATCACGAATTTTTAGAACATGTTTTACGGGAAGAACTGAATAAAACTACCTGGCGAATGATGGCTGTTCTTGACCCAATAAAAGTCACTATCGAAAATTATCCAGAAGACAAAGTAGAATATTTTGAAGGGGAAAACAACCCGGAAAATCCGGAAGATGGCTCACGCCAGATACCTTTCAGCCGAGAATTGTACATCGAACGGGATGATTTTTTGGAAAACCCTCCGAGAAAATATTTCAGATTATCCCCCGGTAAGGAAGTTCGCTTAAAGTTCGCCTATTACATCACCTGTAAAGAAGTTATCAAAGATGATAATGGTAACGTTACGGAACTCATCTGCACCTATGATCCAGAATCCAGGGGTGGAGGAACACCTGATGGAAGAAGGGTCAAGGGAACATTACATTGGGTAAGTGCTTCTCATTCAAAAAAGGCAGAGATACGCCTATACGATAAACTCTTTACATTAAAAGATATGAGAGATATGGAAGAAGGAAAAACGTATAAGGATTACCTTAATCCAGAATCATTGGTGGTCTTGAAAGATTGTATGGTGGAACCAGCTTTGTTGGAATCAAATCCCGGAGACAAATTTCAGTTTTTAAGAAAGGGCTATTTCTGTACTGATTCGGATAGTACCAAAGAGTATCCCGTCTTCAATCAAGCAGTTGCTTTAAGGGATACATGGGCGAAAATTCAGAAGAATAAATAAAGAATTTTCATAAAAGGAGGGATTTTATGAACAAGAAAGTTTTGTTAGTTTCATTATTGATGTTATCTGTTGTCATGATTTTTGCATCCGTATCAGGAGCAGTTGCAGAGGTGGACAAATATGGTAACGTCCATACCGATATTTCTGAAGCGGATTTTTTGGCAGAAGGGTTTGAACTGGGTGACATTCTGCTGATTACTATGGGTGAGGAATCTGTTCAGGCACCTTTTGTCACAACTTACGGAGATGTTGACAGAGGTAACCCATTGGTTAGGCTTTCTGGCGGACATGTGGCCATGGCTTTGAACTACGCCAATTTTGCTCAAACCTATTCATTGGAAGTGGGATCACCTGTTTCTTATGAACTCGTAGAAAAGGGTGCGTACCTTGAGGAACTAGAAATCAGAAACCTTGTAAGAACTGATGTAAGAGAAGATTACGCTTCCGATGCTGTATTTGCTAATTTTCGTGAAGTCACGATGGGAGAGATTGGTGCCAATACCCTTTATCGTTCCTGCCATCCTTCGTTGGATGATCCGAGAGCGCCTTACGCCAGTCTTTTAATTGAAAAAGCGGGTATTAAAACGGTCATCAACCTTTCCGATTCAAATGAGGAATTATCGGAGTTTTTAGCCTATTCAAATTATTATGCTTCCATAAAAGATTCTGGAAACATGATTAACTTGAATATGGGTGTGGATCTTTTAAGTGATGAATTTGCAAGCAAGCTTAAGAAGGGTTTGATGTTTATGATTGAAAAGGAACCTCCCTTCTTAGTCCATTGTGTTGAAGGAAAAGACCGGGCTGGTATGACCGTTGCCATTCTGGGAGCGCTTATGGGTGCAACAGTTGATGAAATCTACGCCGATTACGTTGCCTCATATGAAAACTATTACAATGTTGAAAAAGGAACAAAGGCTTATGAGGCGGTTGAAAATATCATCAAAGGTATTTTCAAGTCCATCAATAACGGAAATGAAGTTACAGATGAAAACGTAGGACTTATAGCTATCAGATATTTGATGGAAAAGGCTGGTATGAGCTATCCACAAATATTGGCGCTTCAAGCGGCTCTAAGATAAACTAACAAAAGGGACAGATCACAAAACTGTCCCTTTTTGTCTCTCCCTTTATAGAGAATTTTCTTGACAACCAACAAAGGGTGTGTTAAAATAACAGTGCTTTGAGTGTGTAGCTCAGTGGGAGAGCGCTTCCTTGACACGGAAGAGGCCGAAGGTTCAATCCCCTCCACACTCACCAGAGGGAGCCTGAAATATCGGCTCCTTTTTTATTGAGGTGAATATATTGAAATACGCCATTTTTGGTGGCTCGTTTAATCCAATTCATAATGGGCACATCATCATCGTCCAAAAGATGCTTGATTATATTGAGGGATTGCAAAAACTGTTTGTCATACCAGCGGGGTGTTCTCCATTTAAGAGGCAGATGGAAAATCAATTGCCTTTTGAATATCGTTATCATTGGTGTTCTCGAGTTTTTTCAAAGATTGAAGGAACGGATACCCTGGATATTGAAAGAGATGACGAAGCAGATACACCATCCTATACCTATCAAACCATCGAACGCTTTTATGAGCTATATCATCAGTATCCTATATTAATCCTCGGTGAAGATTCATTGTCTTCATTTCATAAATGGAAGTATTATAAACATATTCTTGAGCGTTGTGAATTGGCCGTTTTTAAAAGAAGAGGTTTTTCAGGAAAAGTGAGTGTTGATCCTAAATATATGCAAAAAATTACGATTTACGACTCCCCTTATATTGAAATATCTTCTACTGAAATCAGAGAAAGAATTGAAGAAAAAAAATCAATTAATGGATATGTTCCAGAGTCTTTGGAAGAAGACATCATAAAACAGTTTACTAAAAAATGAGTGAGATAAATGAAAAAGATTGAGTTGCTGGCTCCGGCCGGTTCCATGGAAAAATTGAAGATGGCCTTCCTTTACGGCGCAGACGCTTGCTACCTTGGTGGAACTGCTTTTGGCCTAAGAGCTAATGCCAAAAACTTCGATTTGGATCAAATTGCACAAGCATGTGAATATGCACATGAGATAGGGAAACGGATCTATGTAACGGTTAATATCATGGCACATAATGAAGATCTAATTGGACTTGAAGACTATTTAAAGGGTTTATCTCAAGCAAAGGTCGATGCGATTCTCGTATCGGATCCTGGAATATTTATGACCGTTAAAGAAACAGTACCGGAAATAGAGGTTCATTTAAGTACTCAGGCTAATGCCACCAATTATCGGTCGGTTCAATATTGGAAGAATCAGGGAATGAAAAGAGCCGTTTTGGCTCGGGAGTTAAGCTTAAAAGAAATACGGGAGATCAGAGACAAAATTGACGATTCCTTTGAATTGGAATCTTTCGTCCATGGAGCTATGTGTGTTTCTTATTCAGGTAGGTGTTTGTTGTCAAGTTTTTTAACAGGCAGAGATGCCAACAGAGGCGAGTGCTCTCATCCTTGTCGATGGAAATATCATTTAGTGGAATCCACACGCCCGGATGAATACTATCCCATAGAAGAAGACAATCATGGTACTCATATTTTAAACTCAAAAGATCTTTGCATGATCCAACATATTCCGGATTTAATTCATGCCGGTATATCCAGCTTTAAAATTGAGGGAAGGATGAAAAGTGCTTATTACGTAGCAACAGTTGTCAGGGCTTATCGATTGGCGATTGATTCTTATTACAAAGATCCCGATCATTGGCAGTTTAATCCCTATTGGTTGGAAGAGATCAAAAAAACCAGCCATAGAAAATTCACCACGGGATTTTATTACGGCAATCAGTATGAGGCAGCCCAAGCCTATGATACCAGTAAATATATCCGAGAATATAGCTTTATCGGTGTTGTTATAGATGATAATTACGAATCAGGTTGCTGGAAGATAGAGCAAAGGAATAAATTTAGTGTGGGAGAAAAGGTAGAAATAATCGAACCCGGTTCTGATAAGACGATTTACACAAGAGTTTTAAAAATAGTGGAAGTTATCACCGGTGAATTAAGAGAGGATGCACCTCATCCACAAGAAAAAATCATTGTCAAGTTTGAGAATCTTGAGTGTGTCGATTTAAAAATGGGAAGTATCATGAGAAAAAAGCTCAACAGTTCTCGAACCCTAAACCCTAAACCACAGACTCTGCGCCGCCCTTAGCTCCTTTTTTAGCGAGCATATCAGCCATTTCGTTAAACATATTGCCTGAGTGGGCCTTTACTTTGAACCACTGGACTTTGACGCTATTCTTTTTCATAAAGGCTTTATAGGCTTTGGTCACATCATTATTGGCCTTCCAGGTATCCTCAGCCCATTCCTTTATTCCTGTGTAGTCGTAAAACAGGGCAATTTCTTGTATATTGTTTTCCTGGCAGTATTTTAAAACTTCTTGGACAGCTTGAAGTTCACCGGTTACTTGTCGTAACCCATCGGAAGCATCCACATGACCGCTGATTTTTTTTATCGGTATGCCTAATTTGAGTATTACTGCTCCATACCCTGTATTTGAATTGATATAGCTTCCATCCACATATGCCTGATATTCAAAATCAAGGGCATTATCTGGGTCTTTCAGCAGTTTTGTTTCCTCGAAGACATTGGTCAATAGCTGTTTAATCTTTTCATCAATCACTTTTTCGAAAGTAATTGTACAGGATTTTCTTTTTGGGCTCTAATATAAATTAAAACGAGAACAAAGTGTGTTATTTTCGTCTAGTAAATCCAATTTTGCTAAATAGTCTCTGAACATAATGACCTTTATTGAAAAACCGCGTTCTTTTAATATTCCGTTATGCTCAAGCTCTATTTTCTTTTCAAGCTCCTTTTGTTGTTTGAACATATGAATCACCAATCTTTCTATTAAAACTTTTATGATTTATTTTTACAATATTCTTATTTTAACATAAATATTGAAATATATTATAGCAAATTTTAAATTTATATTTATTACGGCATCCCAATCCTGCTCAGTCATTCTCATAA
>CAZVPY010000056.1:7667-8809 GCA_964629135.1 uncultured Thermotogaceae bacterium
GAAACGCGCCTTTTTGTTTTAAAATATTTAAATAAGTGATTATTCAGTTGCAGGGGTTTTTTCTATAACCTTATTTTTTGAACGATCTGTATAATGGGTATGAAGCAACTTATGTGATTTATGACTCAAAGGTTTTTCAAGGAATTCAGCATAGAGTTTGTTAATGGACGGATTCTCATGAGATTTCCTGAGTGTCAGGGCTTCGTCAATTGAATATACTCCTTTTGCTCTTTTTTCAAGAATTTCGCCGTCAAGGCTGTAAGGCTCTCCACCGCCACCGATACAACCACCGGGACAGGCCATGATTTCTACGAAGTGATAGAATTTTTCGCCACTTTCGATCTGTCTTAATAATTCACGAACATTTTTTCCACCGTGAGCAACCGCAATCTTAAACTCGATACCGTTAAAATCAACACTGGCCTCTTTGATACCATCCAGTCCTCTGGCAGGCATAAAGTTAACATCCGGAAGCGGATTACCGGTACCCAATTCGTAAGCTGTTCTCAAAGCAGCTTCCATAACACCGCCTGTGTTTCCAAAGATAACCGCTGCACCTGTTGATTCTCCAAGAGGATCATCGTATTGTCTCTCTTCCAGAGATGCAAATGGAATCTTCTTTAATCGAATAAGTTTTCCCAACTCTCTTGTCGTCAATACAAGGTCTACCCAAGGATCGCCATTTTCCATGGCATGTTGGGGTCTTGCAGCCTCATCTTTTTTAGCCGTACAAGGCATAATTGAAACACTGTAGATGTCTTCCGGTTTGACACCGATGTTTTCAGCAAAGTATGTCTTGATAACTGGGCCAAGCATCTGTTGTGGCGATTTTGCAGAGGAAACATTGTCCTTGTATTGAGGATAAAGTTTTTCCATCATGTTGATCCATGCAGGACAGCATGAAGTAAACATGGGGAATGGTCCGCCTTCTTTCACTCTTTCAAGTAACTCAGATCCCTCTTCCATGATGGTTAAATCCGCAGAGAAGTTTGTATCAAAAACGTAATCAAAACCAAGTTCCTTTAATGCAGCAACCATGTGTCCTGTGGAAACACTTCCCGGTTCCATTCCAAATTCCTCGCTGATAGCAACACGTGTTGCAGGAGCGGTTTGAACGACCAACACCTTATCATGTTTTTCAA
>CAZVPY010000057.1:0-8586 GCA_964629135.1 uncultured Thermotogaceae bacterium
CAAAAGCCCACGCTGCTCTTAATTCTCTTAGTACTAATTGCATTTATGACACCTCACGAAATTCTTCCGGTTGTTCATTTACTTCTTTTAAAGAAGTTCCGGTATAGTGTAAAAAGACATCTTCTAATGTTGTTTCTTTCAAAGCTTTTTTCGGAACACTTTCCTTTAGCTGTTTAACAGCTCCCATTTTTCTTATCTGTCCTTTATGTAAAATGGAGACTCTTGAGCATAATTCCTCCGCTTCATACATATCATGGGTGGTTAGCAGAATCGTTGTTCCATAGATTTCTTTTACTTCAAATATCAACGCTTGAACTTCTTTTTTAGCCCGTGGATCCAAACCGGTTGTTGGCTCATCCAAGAGTAATAATTGTGGGGCGGTTAAAAAAGCCCTTGCTATGGATACTTTCTGCTGCATCCCTCTTGAAAAATCTTCTATAGGATCTCCCAATCTTTTTTTATCCAAGCCTATTTTTTCAAAAATATCATTTAATTTTTCTTTGGCCTGTTTTTTTGAAATGCCGTATAAACCGGCGGTAAAAAGCAAATTCTCAATAGCTGAAAGTTTTTTGAAAAAACTGGCTTCAACAGAAACGCGGTTGATCAATCCCCTCACTTTAACCGAATCCTTTTCAGTATCATATCCGAATACTGTGATTGAGCCTTGATCGGGTATCAACAACGTAGATATCATTCGGATTAACGTACTTTTACCTGAACCGTTAGGGCCTAATACACCAAAGGTTGCTCCCTTTTCTATTTTGAATGATACGTTAACAACTTCTTTAACCGGTTTTTTTCTTTTCTTTTTAAAATATTTACTCACTTCTTCTACAGATAATGCGAAATTATTTTTTTTACTCATATTCATACCTCCTATGGCTTTTTTGGAAAATACTGAGTATTCATGGAACACTTGAATGAAGAAATATGCTTTGCATTAAAACACCTCCGTTATTTTTGCAAAAAAAAACCGTGGCTTTCGCCACGGCCTTGTTTATCAATTAATAACTCAATCAATTATCACCGATTAATTTTCGGTGTTCAGGCGTGACGAGACAGACGTATCCCACGACATTAAGAAAATCAAGTCTAAGCATCTGAATCATCACTACACCTCCTGAATAATTTCTTCTTAATATAGCACAGTTTGTTTTTATTTAACCATATAGATAAAATAAATTTACAATATGATTGAAGAAGGCACTGTTCTATTGATCAATTAGTTCTAACAATTGATCATGAATCAAACTGTTGGAACAGATCATATCTTGGTGACTTAATAAGACCGGTTGATTGTTCATTGTTGATGTTTTTCCACCGGCCTCTTGTAGTATTTTATTAGCTGCTGCAAAATCCCAAGCTTTTAATCCGGTTCCAATAAAAGCCTCCGAATGACCGGCTGCTACTTCACATATTTGAAGGACAGAGGATCCAATAATTCGGAGTCTTTGTGATCTTTCAAATAATTTTAAAAACATTTTCATCTTTTTCTCTTTTTCTTCTGTTTCGTTTTTCAGAGTATGCGTAATACCCGAAGTAATTAAAGCGTTTTCTAATAAAGCAATATTTGAAACGGTTATTAGAGTTCCGTTTAAGCAAGCCCCTTTACCATCATAAGCTTCATATAAGAAATCCAATTCAGGGCAAAAGACCACGCCAAAAATCACTTGACCTTTATTGGCGAAAGCAATCGATACTCCCCAGAAAGGCGAACCATGCATAAAGTTGGCGGTTCCGTCAATGGGATCTATAATCCAAAGGTTTTTTGAATTCAAATCAATGCTGTGTGCTTGATTTTCTTCAGCATAAATATGATCGGAATCAAAATTTTCCATGATGGATTCTAAAATTAGTTTTTGGGCTAATTTGTCTAAGTTTGTTACGGGATCTTCTGAATGTTTATCCTTAAATTCTATCTCCATTTGATCAAAATGTAAGTCCGATATCTTTTTTCCGACTTTCGAAGCGATTCGTTTTGCTAAATGGTATCTTTGTTCTAAAACCATCTAATAGGTACCATCTACTGATAACCCTTGAAGTATTTTCACGCCACTACTTGTTCCAAGTAAATCAGCTCCATTGGCTATCATTTTTTTTGCCGTTTCCAAATCGCGAACGCCCCCCGCTGCTTTTACTTTGATGTTGCTACTGACAGAGTATCTCATTAAAGCCACATCTTCTAATGTTGCTCCGTGTTTACCAAATCCTGTGGATGTTTTTACAAATTTAGCCCCAGCTGCTTCGGCAATTAGACAAGCTATAATTTTCTCTTCATTCGTCAGATTACATGCTTCAATGATGACTTTAACCGGTATGTTACCTGCGGTCTTAACCACTTTATGGATGTCAAAGAAAACGTTATCATAAGCACTATCTTTAAGTTTGCCCTGATTAATCACCATGTCAATTTCATCTGCCCCCATGGATATGGCGTTTTCTGTTTCCTTTGATTTGGTGAGAGAAGTATTCATGCCTAAAGGAAAACCGATTACCGTGACTACTTTTACTTCGGAATCTCCTAAAAAATCTTTTGCAATTGGTATATAAGAAGGGTGAATGCACACTGATCGGAATTTGTGTTTTTTGGCTTCATCACATAGTGTTTTAATATCTTCCGAAGTTGCCGTTGCTTTAAGATTGGTGTGTTCAATTGAAGAAGTAATATCTTCAACCGTTACATCTATTGCTTCTTTTTCTTCATAAACATAAGTTTGATTGATTTCTTTTGCTTTAGAAATTACATTGCCAATATTTTCATTCATCATGTTTCACTCCTAATAGCTTTTCAAGCTGTTCATTACACCAAGTGCGATGGATGTCAGTTTTGCCTGAGCTTTGTCTGCTCTGCTAACAATAATGATGGGAACTTCAGCACCCATAATTAATCCTCCAATCGTACCCCCGCCAATGTATTCAACGCTTTTTCCCAAAAAATTTCCACTGTGAATATCTGGTACTAAAAGTATATCGGCATCTCCGGCTACTTCAGATTCTAATCCTTTAACCTGAGCAGCAAATTTTGATAATGCGTTGTCTAAGCCGAGAGGGCCCTCAACAATGCAATTTTTGATTTGATTTCTCTGATTCATTTTGCTTAACAGTGCTGCATCTAGTGTTTCAGGCATTTTGGAATTAACAACCTCTACTGCAGCTATTGGTGCCACTTTTGGTTTTTTGACACCAAGACTCCTCATTAAGGATACGGCATTATCTATAATCGAAATCTTTTCTTCTAAATTGGGTTTAAGATTCATTCCGCCGTCAGTGATAGCTACGATTTTGTTCAAGGTTTTAGTGGAAGCAACGGCTACATGACTCAGTAATTTGCCGGATCTTAATCCCCAATCCTTATTCAAAACAGCTTTGAGTAATAGAGCCGTTTTGATCATTCCTTTCATTAATACTGTACCGGGTCCTTCGCTTATGTATTTAACGCTTTTTTCAGCTGTTTCCTCTGAACTATCGGTATGAATGATTTCATAATCGGTAATGGCGATTTTTTTTAAATTCTCTTCAATCTTTTGGGAATTTCCGATCAAAATAGCTTGCGTTATCCCCATTTCACTACTTTCTGCCAAAGCCTTCATTGCCTCGAAATCTTCTGCGCCTGCTAATACAACCTTTTGTTTTTGTGCCTTCTTTAGTTGATCAAAAAGTTCTCCAAAATCCTTCATTTCTTCCCCCTAAGCTTTATTATTTATGCCAAATAGTACCGTTTTCTGTTAAAACATATAAACCTTGCTCTGCAAAAGTAAAGTCCTCGATACCGTTTGAAAATCTGTATTCAGTGATATCGTTATCTAATGCATTGAACACGATCAGTTCATTGCCACTTTTTGCAAAAAGCTTATAATTTTTGTCATCAAAAATTGCAGAATCAATTGGTTTATCCAATTCTATTGGTAAAGTGATCCTGTCTTCTAGAAGCATGTAATAGACAATTTTCCCAGTTGAATCGATTATTCCCAGTTTTGTGCCTTCGATTAAAAAGACGCGCTTTATTTCAGATAAACCTTCATTTTGTAAGTCAATAACCACTAATTGTCCCGGATTATAGGGGTTGGTTATTCCCATAGATTGATTAAAGAAGAAGAACAACCTATCTTTTCTCACAGAGGCGAAGTGTATGTCATTACCTTCACCAAATTTAAAGGTTCTGACAGTTTTGGAATTTTCAATATCAAAAATCGATAGCATGTCATTATTCCAATAAATAAAATAACGTTCAGAACTATTTGCATTGCCGGATTTAAATACTTCTATTGCGTATTCTGAAACCTCTCCATCATAGTAAGGGTAATATTTTTTTCCTTCGTTGTGGATGACGGTTGGATTTTTTAGTAATTCTGTTACCACAAATGTATCATCTGCCAATTTCTTTTTTTCTAATGCATCTGTATTTTGTGAATATGTGAACAGTGTGTTGTCTTGAGTCATGATTGCAATTTTGCTTTTTTCGGTAAATATCCCGTGAGGTGACAGAAAATTGGGCTTGTTGGAAATTTCTGAGCCAGCAATCAAATTCCAACTTTTGAGATTATAGGATGTGTCAAGAGATATCATGTTTTCTTTATATCCGTTTAAATCCATTACAGGATAAGGTATACTGGTTTTACCGGTTTGTTTTAAGGAGCTGTTGCAAATAAAAAGATTTCCTTTATCTGTTCCAAATAAAATCCAATCTTTGTCAATATCTGCAGCATAAACCGCATTTATTTTTTCGTTGGTGATTTTCCTTTGTATGCCACCTAATATACCAACAGTAGAGTTTTCGTCAACCCAATAGGCGTTTCCTTTGTGAGTAAAAACATTGGTTATGGCAGTTTCTGAAACGTTTTTAATGTTGATTATTCCGTCTTTGCCGATGAATCCAACATTCCCTGCTGAATCCCCAAAAATAAATTGTTCTCCTTCATTCAAGTCTGTGTTGATGGTGGTAATTTCATTCTTTGAAAAAATATTTTTCCCGCGTGTAAAATCGATGGTCATGATTTTCACTTCGCCATTTTCCCTTAAAAGAAGTAGATAGTCTCCATTTCTGGAAAAAACAATTTCTTTTCCATCCGTGATCGGGAATTTATAGCTGCTTATTCTGGAGATATCTTTTGTTGAATAAAGGTTGTCAATATCCCAAATTTCAATGCGACTGTCAAATAATAAGGCTAATATATTGTATTTTGAAATAGCAGAATCCATTAAATGGCTTTTGGAATAAGCAACGTTTTTTATCGTTTGTAATAGTGGATTGACGATTCTCATGTTTGAATCTCCCGATAGGATATAGCCAATGTCATTATAAGCAACTACGCTTTTCCAACCCCCATATATCGCTTCAAAACCTTGTAATTCTTCCGTTGTTTGTTCTCTTTCTGATTTTTGTTCGCTTGGAATCGGTGTATCTTTTTTATCATCAACATTTCCAACGATTACTTTTCCATCTAAAACAATTGCGATTTCCTCTTCTTTTTTTTCTTCTTCCGGTTCATTCATTTCTGATGATTCTTGTGTTTCCTTTTTCTTGACATCAGACAAGTTAATCTTGGTATCATAATAACCCTCTGAGGTTTCGTCCGTTTCTTCTTCTACACCTACTTCTTCTTCAGGTGTTGTTTCAACTTTTATTTCTTCTGATGAGACAGGTTCTTTCTTTTCTTCAATTAGTTCTTTTGCCGGTTGTGTTGCTTGAGGTTTTTCAACACTGTATATTTTTTCTAAATTTTCCGGGATTGTCGTATTCTTTGAATAAAAAAACAGTTCATTGTCAACCGTTACGATTAAGACTTTATCAGCATATGAATCAACATCGAAGGCTTCAATACCTTTTTTTGAGCGGAATAAGACGGTTTCATTTAAATCGAATATTCTATATCCCCTTAAGGTTTTATCCCAATGATTTGCAAATAACATATTATTGGCTTCGGCAAAGGAGGCTTTTAAAACAATCCCGCGATTTAAGTTCCTGATAGTGGCTTTTGTGTTTTCAAAGCGTTGAAAATAAACGGAACCACTGGCATCCACAATGAGAAACCTCTCTTCATCCACGTTGAATGGGCATAAACCAACCACAGGTTTTTCAATTTTTATCATGTTTAATTCATCATTTATATTTTCCAACCATCCAACTCTTGCCGTTGTTGTACTGAGGATTATTCGCCCCTCTTCATCCATTACAGCCTGATTTAGTACACCTGATTCCATTTGCCACTCATTCTTTTCTTGGCCAGTTGTTGAAAAAGCTTTTACTAAGCCATTTTCATAGCATAGGAGCAGGATTTGTTCATTGATTAATTTGTAATAGGCTAAAGGTAAATCAATTTTTATAGAACTGATTTCAACAACGTTGTCTTCTTTTATCTCCATTGTCTTCAAATCATTCTCGATAAATAATGACAGATATGGATAATGGAGAGAGATTTTCTTTAAACCGGATGGAATACTAATGCCGGCAATTCTATTTTCATCCGGGATATGGAAATATAGGATATCACTTTGGGCCCAAACCAAGTTTCCGTTAGCATCCAAATCAAATATTGTGATGTCTTTAAGATTTAGAATTTGTTTAAAATCCAGTGGAAAATCTATGATATTTTCATCTGTTTCTTCAGAAACAGATTGTGGAAGTTCTTGCTTTTGTTCCGTTGACGTCGTATCAAGTTGCTTTTCATCTGTTTTCGAATCCGGTTCAACAGTTTCTGAATCACTGTCTTTTTCTAAAGGTTCAGTTTTTTTTTCGGGTTCTTCAACAGGCTCTTGGGTTAAAGTTTCCGTGGTTTTTTCCTCTGTTTTATCCTCCGACTGTTCCATTTCTTCCTTTATTTCAGATGTTTCTTCAGGAGTTTCGTCGATTTTTTCCGGAGTTGGTTCTTTTACTTCAACGGTGCTTTCTTTTTCGGGTTCTTTAACCTCCTCAGATGTAGTTTCTTGCTGTTCTTGCGGTTCATATTCTCGAATGAGTGACAGTTGGTTTAAAAACCTGTTATTCTGTTCTTTTTCATATTTATAACCGTTGATTGAAAAGGTTCCAAGGATTTGATTTTCTTTGGTTAATACAGGAGCGATGGTATAAGTTAGATCTCTTGCGATAATATTTGAAAGCTGATCCGCTTGATAGTTATTGATATCATGATATTCGGTGGCAGATAAATAAGCAATCTTTTTTAGTAAAGATTCGTTGTTTTCTTCAGATACACCAACTGGATAAACGATCATGCCGGATCTACTAATGGCATTCAAGGCTTCATCCTCTGTTCGAATACTCCCAAGTCCGGTATCGTAATAATCTGAATCAATCCCATCTGTTAAAAGAATTAAAATCTTCAACCCTGGTCGCCTGGCAAGAACCGTAGCGGCGTTATAAATGGCATCATACAACCTTGTCATACCGCTGGATACAATTTGTTCTTTTGCAAATTCCCACTGGATATAATCATCTGTAAAGCTTTGGATGATTTCGATTTTGTCGTCAAATCCCATGAGAGACCATTCAAAACCTTTAGGAAGTATCTGGAGAAGTGATTCAATTTGAGATGTTATTAAAGGAATTTCCTTTTCATTGCTGCCGCTTCTATCCACAAGAAAGACAACACTTACGGGCAATTGATCTAACGGTATGTTTTCGCTTTCTACAACAGAATCATCTTGGTAAAGTTTTATTTCATTGATTTCTTCGTCTGATTTAAGCAAATACAATTGGTCGTCTTCATATCTTTCATTAAATGCAAGGATAGGTCTTTTTACATCTTTTCTAATGCGTTCAACCATGTAATTCCCGATGTTGTCTAAGAAATTCTGAGTAGCTTTTTCAACAGCTTGTAATACTGTAATTTCGGTTCCCAGCATGCCTATGCTTTCTGAAATATCTTGAAAATTGCCTAAAGTGATGGAAGTTTTTGGATCATAGATTCTAAACTGAGTTTCAAGTCTGGTAATCTTCTTTTCCCTAAAGGATGAATAACTCCAAAGGGCGTTAACGATCATAAACAAACGTGCTTGTGGATGCCTTTGGGAAAGCATTTCATATACGCTTATATTATCCATAATTAAATCAAATTCATCAACCGGTTTTTCAACACTGATTGAAAAACCCATTTTCTCAAATCTTTTTTGTAAAGCCTCAATAAGCTGATCTTCATTTTCTCTATATAAAATTCGTCTCGATCCGGATTGTTGATAATTTGTTAAATATAAAACCAATGGGAATTCTTTAGAAATTTCCTCTAATGGATTTAAGTTATATTCTATGACCATCGGCATTCTAATATCAATGGTTTCTTCTTGAGATTGATACCCGTTTTTGTTAACTCTGATATTATGTTTTCCAGGTGCAAGATCAACTGCTACCGGGGTATTACCACGCCACACTTTGTCAACATATACATCCGCATTTTGAGGATGTGATAATAGCTCCAATTCAACTGAAAAAGAAATGATAGACACTGTGATTATTACAAATATTATAAGAAACGACTTCATTCTTCCCGACATATTTCTTCCCCCTTCTTGTTTTACTATAATTGTACCATAAACAGGCTTTACTTATTTCGTTATGATAAACTATATCTTATATAAGCTTTACTGATAATT
>CAZVPY010000058.1:0-8528 GCA_964629135.1 uncultured Thermotogaceae bacterium
GAGATTAAAATAACCTCAAGCAGTGCCGGTGGAGTGGGGGATGTCTTTGCAAAAGACGTTCAAGTGAAGAGTGTCAAATGGGACTTTCAGAATCAAGAGCATGCTGAAGGCAGTTTTAGTAAAACAATAGAGGGTGAAGAAGCAAAAAAATATACACCCACTTTTTCAACTGCTCCCGGAGATTATCGATTGAGTGTAACTCTTGTTACAACCGGGGATAAAACCTATGAAAAGACATATGATTTTGAGGTTGTTAAAGAAGCACCTCAAAAAACCATTGAAACCTTTGTGGGGAGTGTACCCATTTCATGGGAGAGTGTTCAGAAGAACGATCAGGTGGAGATAAAAATAACCTTAACAGATGATCAACTTTCCGAAGAACAAGTCAACAATTACGAATACAAATGGGATATTACACATTCGGAAAATTCAATCGGTCGGGATTCTTCCGGATTCATTAAGTACGGTGATTCAAAAACATATACATATAAATTTGAAGAAAGAGCCACTTATGCCGTTATGCTAACTATTAAAAACCCTTTTGGTGATATCTATACATTTACAGTTGATAGTTTTACAATCAACACAACAAGACCTGAGATACCTGAGTTAGTTGGTACACCTGATTGGACCGGGGATGGCTCAAAATTTGAAATTGAAGTGAAAAAAGGCGAAGATGTCCTGTATTACGTGCTTGAGAAAAAATCTCCGGATAGTGATCAGTACTATTTCGTATATAGAGGATTTGCTTCCTCGGCTTCAACTGTGAAATTATACGATTCATCAGTATCCGAGAACGAGGTCACTTACAGAATATATGGAGTAGATGGTGGGCAATCCCAAGGAACTCCTTTGGTTACCATTGTAGAAATTCCAAACAGACCCCCATCCAAGGCGGTTGTTTTGCAACCAACAGGTGTTGTTCGTAAAGTATTATTGGGGAATAATCCTTTGGACATGTTCTGGACTGGTGGAGCTGATCCTGATACAGGAGATGTTGTACAATACTCAGCTTATATCGGAAGCACTCGGAAAAGTTTTGATTATCTTGGGAGTACACAAAATACAAACAAAGAGATAACGCATCAATTGGTATCCGGGAACACTTATTATGTTCGTGTTGATTCTTCAGATGGGAGACTAACAACGAGAGGGGATGTATACTCCTTCACCTTCGATCCGGATATTAATACACCGATTATTGAAAATGCCAGAATCGATATGAGCAGCAATCCATATCGAATTGATGTGTTTGATAAGGACGATAACAACGGGCTTATGACTGGTTACACAAGAACCTACGAGTTGGAAATCAGTAGATATGCTTCGTTCAACGACTCAAGAAAATTCAAAAGAATCATACCTTTAGGAATCAATCCGCCGATTGATGTTCCAACATATGTTGGTGAAATTGGAGACAGATTGTTTGTAAGAATGAGAATCGTTTATGAAAATCAATATATGAAGATAACAACCAACTGGTCAGCAGCTACACTCATGAATATTAAATAGAGATTGCTTTTTCAAACAGACGGGCTTTTGTAAAATAAGCCCGTTTTTCAATATTGAGGTGATTAAAAGTGAGTCAGAACAATTATAAAAAAAGGGTTGAGAAAGTTGCGTCCTTTTTAACGGAAAAATTACTTGAACCGCCGAGAATAGGTATTATTCTTGGCTCTGGTTTAGCTGGAATTGCGGATGATCTTCAGAATAAGAAAATTTTTCATTATTCGGAAATTCCAGAGTTTCCCGTTTCCACCGCACCGGGTCATAAAGGGGAGTTAATCTTTGGTAAACTCGGGGAAAATGAAGTAGTGCTTATGAATGGTCGTTTTCATTATTACGAAGGATATGATATGAAGACTATTACTTTCCCTATTAGAGTGATGCAATTGATGGGTGTTGAATGTTTGTTTATAACCAATGCGGCTGGGGGTTTAAATCCGGACTTTGAGATTGGGGTTCCAATGTTGATCAAAGATCACATCAACATGATTGGAGACAATCCCTTGATCGGCGAAAATATTGATGAATGGGGTCCGCGTTTTCCGGATATGTCGGATGCCTATTCAATGGAACTCCGAAAAATGGTTCTTGAAACAGCCAGGGAAATTGGAGAGCCTCTGTACGAAGGGATTTACGTTTCTGTTTCCGGACCAAATTTTGAAACCCCTGCGGAATTAAAAATGTTCAGGCATATGGGTGGAGATGCTATTGGTATGTCCAGTGTTCCCGAAGCTTTATGCGCTGCACACGGTGGTATTAAGATCGTTGGTTTGTCGGCGATCACCGATAAGGCCGTTGGTGATGATCTTCAGCCTTTAACCGCAGAAGAAGTGCTTGAAGTTGCGCAAAAGACCGGTAAAAAAATGTCAGCTCTAATTCGAGCTGTTTGTGATAAGTTATAGTAATATGGGTGATTTTCTTCAATCATTTAGTACGGGAATAATTCAAGGCACCACAGAATTTTTACCTGTTTCAAGTTCCGGACATCTTTTTTTGTTTCGGAACTTTTTTAATGTTGACTTTGGTACGGAATATGTTGTTTTGCTTCATTTTGGTACGTTGTTGGCCGTATTGTTTTTTTTCTGGAAGGATATCCGCCAAATTATTCATGGTATCTTTTCTAAAGATTTTGATGCCTGGAAACTTTTTTTTGCACTAATAGTCGGTACCATACCCGCAGCTGTTTCGGGATTGTTAGTTGAAGAATTCTTAGAACAGCATTTGACATCAAATTTGACGATAGGTATTTCTTTAATAATAACCGGCGTGTTGTTATTTCTTTCAGATAATCTGAAAAAAACGGATTATTCAATCAAACAAATCGGAATGAAAAAAGCCTTTTTTATCGGTTTATTTCAAGCATTGGCAATCATTCCCGGTTTATCCAGGAGTGGGTTGACACTTTTTGGAGCGTTGTTGCTTGGTGTAAAAAGAGAAGATGCCTTTAAATTTTCATTTCTTCTTTCAATACCGGTTATTCTTGGTAGTACGATACTCAAAATAGAACAAATCAGCCAATCCACACAGGGGTATTTTGGCTTTGTTATCGCTGCTGTATCGGGCTTTTTTGCGCTTTGGCTGTTAAAAATATTGACAAAAACAAAGAAACTAAAGTTTTTCGCCTTTTATTGTTGGATAATGGGAATTCTGGTACTTGTATAGTTTTATTATGACAGAAGGGGATCTGATATAGGTCCCTTTTTTTCATATCAACAACCCCTCAATTTACTGATTTATTGACGAAAAATTGATAGTTGTTATGTGTTGACATTTGTTTTAAATGGTGTATAATAGCATTATAAAGGTGAGATATTTTAACAAAAATAGATGAAATATGCAGTATTCACTCGAAAATCGGCTATAAATCCACCTAAATCGGTTAAAATCTTCCAAAACCAGTATAATTTAACGGAGGGAATTTTTGCGAAAAAAAGTAGCGGTCCTTGTCGGGGGATATCCTTTGACTCATTTTGAAAAGGAAGAACTCCGTGAGTTAAAAGGTGAGAGGAATTATCTAATAGCCGTTGACGGTGGATTAAACGCGTTTTATGAACTCAAAATCTTGCCGGATATGTTGCTGGGAGATATGGATTCGTGTTCAAAAGCTGCTTACGGTTGGTATTGTCAGAATGGGAAAAAGCAACTATTTTTCCCATCTAACAAGGATTATCTGGATATGGAAGCAGCCATTAACTTGGCTAATTGTATTGGAATCCGTGAGGTTTTTTTGTTTGGGGTTCTCGGAGGAAGAATAGATCAGACATTTTCTTGTTTACCGTTCTTATTAAGAGGAGCGGCATTGGATATGACAATTACTGTAAAATCAGAGAACTGCCAAATGGGAATTTTTAAAGGACCCTGTGAAAACACATTTAAAACAGATGTGAATTCCAGATGGTCATTTTTAGCCATAAGCGATGTTGTTGAAGGAATGACATTGAAAGGCTTTAAATACAACCTAAATAAACAAAGATTATTGAATACCCAAACAAGGGCATTAAGCAATCGAGCAAAGTCGCTAAAAGTAATAATCAAAATCGATAATGGAATATTATTATATTTTAACAAACCGGGGAGGCAAGAAAATGTGGAGCACGAAGAGTCTTTCTGAAAAGACTGTCAATGAATTGAAGGAAATAGCCAAGTCCAGGGAAATTAAAGGCTATTACAAAATGCGTAAGAAAGAGTTGGTTCAGTCGTTAACCAGCGAATTTATCAAGGAAATTGATCCAACTTCCATGGAAAAGATAAGAAAGATGTTAAGGGGTGAACCCCGAATATTTGAATTACGGAAGATTGCAAAAAAAATGGGAATTTCATTCAAAAGAAACATGAAAAAGACTGAACTGGAAGACAGAATCAAACGTTCGCTTGTTAGACATGAGCGTGCAGAACAAGCACAAGGTTCTTCTTCAAGTTCCGGTGCTGGGTCACATCAACAGGAGATTAATCCGGGAGAACCTGTAATTCCCGAATTGCCAAAAACATATAATAGGGATAAACTTGTTGCACTACCGGTGAACCCACTTTGGATCCACGTGTATTGGGATTTTTCCGAGCAGACAGCTGAGTTGCTTAACAGTTTAAAAGACCAGGGGAAAGCCATTTATCTGAGAATTTATGATGTAACTTATATTGAATTCAATGGGGAAAATGCTCATCAGATTTGGGAATATGAAATATCATCAGATGGGGAAAGAAAATATTATGCCAATGTAAACAACCCCAACGCCTCTTATTTGACTGAAATCGGATATATAAACGATAAGGGTGAATTTGTTACGGTGTTAAGAAGCAACCTGGTGAAGACTCCGCCAAATGCATTTTCCACTAAAAAGGAAGAAAAATGGTTAGATCTCAGTTCCGGTTATAAATTCTCAAAACCTGCACAGGGAATTTTGTCTAAACCAACTTTTAAAGCAGTTGGTGGCTCCTCCTTCTTCCCACAAGAATTTAACAAACACGCAATCACATCCGGTGGGGGTTCCTTTTTGAATTTCATGTCCGGAAGTTCCCAGAAAAAAGGAGAAGGTGAATGATCATGACTAAAGGATATTTCTCATTGGTTTTACACGCTCATTTACCATATATCCACCATCCAGATTTTGAAGAGTTCATGGAAGAAAAATGGCTTTTTGAGGCTATCAGCGAAACTTATATACCTCTTCTAAGGGCATTTGAAAGACTTGAAAATGATCATATTCCCTTTGCCGTGACCATGTCCATAACACCTCCCCTTATGGAAATGCTTGATTCCAAGAGCTTACAAGAAAAATATATACGACATCTACAGGCATTGATTGATTTATCAGCAAAAGAAATCGTAAAGACTAAAGAAGAAAACCCCAAAAAACATAAGATGGCAAAATATTATCATGAGGATTTTAAAGACCTTTTAAGAATTTTCAGAGACGAATATGATTCCAGGATTTTAAACGGCTTTAAGCGTTTTTACGATAGTGGAAGCTTGGAGATTATCACGTGTAATGCCACTCATGGTTTTCTACCCTTAATGGACAGATATCCCAATGCCGTCAGAGCGCAAGTGAAAACCGGTAAACAAACCTATAAGAATCATATTGGAGAGAATCCCAAGGGAATATGGCTTGCAGAATGTGGTTATACAGCCGGATTAGATAAATATTTGGCAGAGGAAGATATCAGATACTTCTTCGTAGATTCACATGGGATATGGTATGCAGATACACCACCAAGATATGGTGTATATCGACCACTTATCACAGAAAATGGCGTCTTTGCTTTTGGAAGAGATCCTGAATCCAGCGAGCAGGTATGGAGTGCTGAAAGTGGCTATCCAGGTGACTTCAGATATCGTGAATTTTACAGAGACGTTGGTTTCGACAGAGAACAGGAATACATCAAAGATTATCTGGATAGTTGTGGTGTACGATCTAACACAGGTATCAAATACTACAAAGTTACAGGCAAAGGTGTTGATCTGGGTAAAAAGGAATTTTACGACATTGATGAAGCAATGGATGCAGCAAAGGCTCACGGTAGTGATTTTGCACATAAAAAGGCTGCACAAGTCGCGCACCTTTATGATGTTTTTGATGGCGTTGAACCCCTTATAGTTGCTCCTTTTGATGCCGAGCTGTATGGTCACTGGTGGTTTGAAGGTCCGGCATTCATCGAACACTTCTTTAGGGCTTTAAACCAGTTGGAAAACATTGAACCAATCACTCCGCCAAATTTCATAGAGAACAATTTAAAATCAGTTCAAATCGATACGCCCGGTGATTCCACTTGGGGTGCCAACGGGTATAACGAAGTCTGGTTGAATGGTTCAAACGATTGGATATACAAACACTTAGACCATCTTATCGAAAAAATGGGTGAATTGGCTAATTCATATAAAGATGTACAGGATGAAGTAAAGATCAGGGCATTAAATCAAGCGGCAAGAGAATTGCTTTTAGCGCAGTCCAGTGACTGGGCCTTTATCATGACAACGGGAACAACCGTTGAATATGCTTCTAACAGAACTAAACAACATGTAGACCGTTTCTTGAAATTATACAATGAGATAACAAATGACAATATCGACAAAGAAGAGTTGGAAAAGGTTGAATGGTTGGATCCCATATTTAAAGATATTGATTATAAGGTTTATTGTACACAATAGAAAAGATAAATAATCCCCGCAGAAAAGCGGGGATTATTTATAAATCAAATCAGGAGGTAAATACATGTCCTTAAAAAACGAAGCGTTTTTGAAAGAACTTGCATCAAAAGAACCGGCAACATTTAACGAAGTATTTTTAAATTTCCAAATGGAGTTGTTGGATCACGAAAACGAATTAAAAAAACTACAGGCGATTACAGAAACCAGAGGTGCTTTAACACCTGAAGAAAAGAAATACGAATCGGTAATGAATGCCAAAAAAGGGATTCTTGAAGGTGTCGTAGAGGATTTATCAATTTACTACAAAAAAAGATAAAATGTTATAATTTGTTCAGATAGAGTTACAAAAATTATGAATATACTTATTCTACGGGGAGGTTGAGAGATGACAAAGGAAATGTATCCTGAGTTTTCTTTGGATTTTGTACGTGTTACAGAAGCCGCTGCATTGATGAGTAGTCGTTATTTGGGATTTGGAGATAAAGAAGCAGTTGACGGGGCAGCTGTTGATGCCATGAGAGGGATGTTGGATTATATCGACATTAAGGGAACTGTAATCATTGGTGAAGGTGAGAAGGACGAAGCACCCATGCTGTTTGAAGGGGAAAAGGTTGGTAGTTATGGCGATAATGCTCCTGAGATGGACATCGCTGTTGATCCCATTGATGGCACGCGACTGGTTGCTTATGGATTGCCTAACGGAATTGCCGTCATGGCAGCAGCAGAACACGGAAAGATGTCATCGTTACCAACTTTTTATTGTAAAAAATTGGCAGTTGGTCCGGAATTAAAAGGAAGATTAGATATAAATGCGCCTATCAGGGAAAATTTAAAAGTTGCAGCTGCGGTGCTGAATGTAGAAGTCAGTGAGATCACCGTTGTTATTTTGAATCGTGATCGACACAAAGAAATCATCGATGATATCAAAACTGCCGGAGCAAGAATCAAATTGATCAGTGATGGAGACATTGCCGGTTCTATTGCCACAGCTACACCGGATAGCGGGGTCAATATTTGTATAGGCATTGGTGGTTCCCCTGAAGGCGTTTTAACAGCAGCGGCATTACGAACCCTAGGGGGAGAATTACAAGCAAAATTATGGTCTCAAACAGAAGAAGAAAGAACCTTATTAACCGAGCAAGGTTGGGATTTTGATAAAGTCTATCATACAGAAGATTTGGTAGGTGGCGAACATGTTATCTTTGCCGCAACAGGTGTAACAAAAGGAGACTTTTTAAATGGTGTAAAATTCGTACATGGAAAGGCTATCACGGAATCCATTGCCATGAGAATGCCCAGTGCCACAGTCAGATACATCACCACGCATCATGACTTGAAGAAAAAGACAATCCGACTCAAGTCTTCCAGCGGGGATGAAAAATATATAGATATAAAACATTAAAGATTGAAAAAAATATATTTTAAAAGGGACGAAAGATCGTCTCTTTTTTTTTTTGACAAAAGCCCTCTTAAAGGAGTATAATATAACACTCTAATGAGAGTGTTATATTGAGGGAGGGGAATAATGAGTGAATTCTGGTTATTCGTTGTTGTGGGTTTTTTTGCGCAAGTTGTAGATGGTGCACTTGGAATGGCATACGGAGTGACTTCAAATTCTATGCTTTTGGGTCTCGGTGTGTCGCCGGCGATTTCCAGTGCATCCGTTCATTTCGCAGAGATTTTCACCACTTTAATTTCGGGGGTTTCCCATTTTAAATTGGGAAACGTTGACAAAGCATTGTTTAAACGGTTGCTTATACCAGGAATTATTGGGGGGATTCTGGGGGCCTATTTGCTGACCCAGATTCCTTCGAATATTATTAAGCCTATAATTGGAGTGTACCTGGGATTGATGGGATTCAGAATCCTTATGAAG
>CAZVPY010000059.1:0-8474 GCA_964629135.1 uncultured Thermotogaceae bacterium
GTATTTCTCGTAAAACAGGATCAGACATTGTTCAAGTTCGATTAATGACCAGAAGTTCTGCCACCCAAGTCTTTCAGAAAGGTACGCGTGAAAGCTCTCAATATGGCCACTCTCCTGTGGAGTGTAAGGATTAGTGAAGACTTGCGTAAGCTGGTTCTCCCTGAAGAACTCCTGAAGTCCTATAGCTACAAACCTGCCGTCATTATCGTTTCGGATCTCTATCTGGATTTTCTTTCCAAGTAAGTCATATGGCTGCAGGTACTGCTCAATGATGTATTCCCAGATGCTTTTGATCTGAGGCTATCTGATTTGATAACCGGCATTCCAGCATAAAGCTACGCTTGTGAAAGTATCAAGAACAGTAAGAACATTAGCAAATCTGCGATACTCTTCAACCCAGACAAACTTTATGTCCATTTCTAGTATCTCCAGACGTGAGGAGGGCATAACTCTCCAATATTTTACAAAGCTCAGTTAAAGTGTTTGCGATCGATCCATCAGAAGTGGTTTGGACCCCTTTTAATAGGACATTTTTACAAATGATAATTAGTCGATTCTTTTAATGTACCTATATAGTAGAAAACTAGCGATATAAGTTAATGTTAATTTTTGTCAGATTGCAGACTCTTTGGTAGATTCGTTAAAAAGCCTGCAAAATGATAGGCAATACAGACACAAACCCGCAATTGAACGTATTCCGTACTCCGCTGGTGAATGTAATAAATATGAAGCATGAGTTAATAGAGCCGGCTCAGCGAATCAATTGGGAATCAATCGAGAAGGACTTTGCTCCTTATTATTCTGATATTGGAGGCCCGGCAGTACCTGTTCGGAAGATGATCGGCTGCATGCTTCTAGAGCAAATGTATGGTCAATCAGATGAATCCTTTGTTGACCGGTGGATCGAAAATCCGTACTGGCAATACTTTTGCGGCGAGACCTATTTTCAATATGATAAGCCCTTTGATTCGAGTGAATTTGTACACTTTCGCAAGCGTATTGATACCGATGGAACATAATTATCGAAAAACAAGACTTGTTAAGAGTCGACTATATAGACGAAGTAATCCCTGTATAAAAGGGGTCATTACCCAGACTCTTGATACCACGGTAAACTTCTCTCCATTTACCGCCAAACGCCTGCCAGGCTTCCCAGCCCTGCTCGGTGGTGTAGTGCGGATCTCCGGTACGGAAAACATCCCTGAGGTCTTCTGCCATCACTCCTTTGCCCCCATGACGAACCCTGGCGAGCATGTTACGCTTGAGATGTGTCACGCACTTCTGGAGAGGAGTTCCAGAGAAGACTTCGGTCAAAGAATCTTCAAGATGCTTTATGCCATCGGCAACCAACAGACCAATACTCATGACTCCTCTATGCTCCAATGACATAAACATATCTCTCCAACCTGTTACGCTCTCACTGGGACGATTGAATATGCCAAGTACTTCCCTGCTCTTGTCTTCCTTTACACCCATGACAACGTAGAAAGCCTCATTCTCAACACTGCGCTTGCGGCGGACCCTGACATGAAAGGCATCAGTAAAAATAATCGGATAATAAGCTTTCAGACTTCGAGAGAGCCATTGTTGAACGTCTACCCTCAGACACTCAATCATATACTCTCCCTGCGTACAAACACACTAAAATCCGCCTACTTAAGGTGAATCAAGAGCAGCAGGAACTATACGAGATTATCCAGAATAATTCTTATGGTGTTGCATTGAGCAAACACGAATATTATGGGTTTCATTTACCAATTGTAGATGATTTAATACCTCTTGTAAGGTAATACCCACCACTTACAAATTACCTACCATATTGCTTGCATAGCAATCAATTGCATTTTAAATTTATTGCGGTTTCCACTTAATAGGACATTTGAGAGTTATAATCGTTCTTTGATTTTTTTAAATTTTAGCATCTACAGCAGTTTTCAAAGCATGACGATTTGAATTGAAAACATAGATTTTGCTTCAAGAAAAGTATTAATCCATGCATAAATTCCAGTATATCTTTGAACAACTTTGAGGTTTTAGTACGCATGCTAGTTGACAGAATTGTTGTCAAGTATGAGATTAATAAGCGTGTAAGACCATTTGCATGCTGGAATCAGATTCTCTTTAAGGCGTTCGGACAACTGGCTGCAAGGGACAATACTATGGTTAAAATACTGAGCCGTCAACTCTTATTGCCTGATTGTTTTCGTTTGTTATATATTGAAAACCAAGCATTCATCAAAGAGAAGTATACAGAACTTCAGTAGCTTTTTACTGAGCAAACCCATATAAAGTAGATACTTACGAGTTGTTATTACAATGATGCTTAAGAGCAAAACACAATTGATATTCAATGGGCTTTGCGCCTCAACTGGCAATTATAAATTATTAATTAAAAGGTAGTACTATGAAAAAGTTATTCTTATTTATGAGCATTTGTGTAGTCTTAGCAATTGTTTTTTCTTTAAACTTTAGTGGATTAAACCACTCAAAGGAGTATTTTGATTTGCGTAGTGTAATTGAATTACCTACAGCAGAAGCTGTAGATCATCCTGGGAAAAAATGTGATTATAAGGCTCCGGATACATTCGGTATCCCCTTCTGGGATAGAACTTGCGACGACTGCGAAATCCGTTTCAACAATTGGTATGGGAATGGTGGTACTTGCATCCCTAATTAACCTCCGTACCCTCATTGACCTGTCTAAAATTGGTACCAACATGGAGGTACTTGCAAAATAGATACACTTATGAAACTACAAGCAGTTGAGTTAAACAAACTCAACTGCTTTAATTATTATTCAAGATTTGCGATTTGGGACTTAAGTATTTCAATATGATAACATTCAGTTGCTTGTTATTGATAATTGCATGCAACCAACAAACAGATTTCGTTCCTGAATATATGCAAAACTACCCTAATTTGGCTGGTTCTAAATTGGAATTAGATTCAAGCCTTATTAATCTTAATAAAAAAGATGAAGAAATTAACCTGACCTCATCAAGATACAAAATTATTTGCGTCGGCTATTGTGATTGTAGTCCATGTGTTGCAAGACTGATTGATTGCGAGAACTTCCTCCAGAGCAACAAAGATTTTCAAAAGAAAATTGATGTGTTCTTTATTGTTTTTGGTCAAAAATCAGAATACTTTGATTATCAATTGGAGCACAATAATTTTTCTTTTCCGGTTTTATACGATTCAACTTTCTCATTTCTAATAAAAAATGATCTGGGGAATCATGATAAATCTGTATTTCTTGTAAACAAGAAGAATGAGATAGTCTTGGTCGGTTCACCATTTGATAATCGTGTAATTGAAAAATATTATAAACAATCCGTTAAATGAAAAACATTAAAATTTACCTATTACTAATTCCCGCATTTCTCAACTTTGGATGTTCTGATTTTACACACAGGGGGAAAGTTGTCTCTTTTAAAGAATTTGATAATCAAATATCCTTATCCGGTATAAGTTGCAGTGAAATCCGAGATGACATATATCCTATGTTTCTGGGAATAAAGGATTCCATTCTGGTTCTATGTGATGTACAGTCAGACCCTCATGTGTATGTTTACAGTCTGCCATATCTGAAATACCTGGGTAGTTTTGGATCTCAGGGTGTGGGTCCTGGCGAGTTGCTCGATCCTCTGTTTTGGGGGCAGTTTGAAAATAATCCTCAATCACAGAAAGCATGGTTCTACCAACCGAATACTATGAGATATTCGCTGATAGACATTCAAAAAGCTATTTCTGGGAATGATTATACTGAATTTGACAAACAAATTATAATGTCCCCTCAAATTGGAACTGCAGTAAATATTATTTCAATTGATGAGAATACAATTGTTGCTTCCGGAAGAGTATCAGAAGGTGAATTTATGATTTATAATACTCTGACAGAAGAAACCAGGTGGATGCCCTTCTTAATTGATTTCAACAAAACGTTCATGGATGAAATTAAGAATGCCAGGATGTTTAATTCTTATAAGCAAGGTATTATTAAGATTAAGCCAGATGGAACGCGTTTCGTAAAAGCCTTTGGTTATGTACCTGTAATTGATGTATACAATGATAAAGCTAAACTGCTTTTTTCAATTATTCAGGACGGTTATAGAAAACCCAAGATTATTACAAACCAAAACAACCATTTTGCGCCGGAGACAAGGGTTTATTATACAAATGTTTTCCTTAGCGACAAATGTATTTATGCATTAAACCAGAATTGCACCTTGCAAGAGTTAGGTGAAGGTAAAGGCGTGAATGTTGAAATACATATGTTTTCATGGACTGGAGACCCTTTGTATAAAATTGTACTTAATGAGGGTATTGGAGCAATGGCACCTTTCGCTGTGGATGAGCTGAATAAAAACATTTATGTAGTGAATCCACAAAAAATGAATGATTATTTAAGTGTATTTGATATAGGTGAAATAGAATATTAGTCTGCCCCAAACACTACTTTCAATGATCATGAAAAAAGCAATTTATGTTTGCATCGGGCTTTTAGTTGCCTATAATATCTATGTGACATCTGTTATAGTTAAGGTTAAGAGAACTTTTAATGAATTTCATCTTCTATATTCATCAGTTAAGGATAATGTACAAACGCAAAGTGAATACATTAAAACTGTTAATGAGATAAGACTCCGGGAAATTTTTGTCAATAACAGCAGAATGAATTCAGATTTTATTTTGCTCGATAAAAACGGGGAGAGGCTGAGTATCATAGATATTCTTGATAAGAAGAAACTAGTTTTTCGGTTTGAAGATTCTTATTGCACCCCATGTATAAACAAATACTTATTGCGGCTTAAGAGGGCACAGGAAAATACAGGTTGTAGCGATATAATACTATTGGTAACGAGTGATGACAAACAAGTTTTCTTCGAAAACATTGATGCAGATGGATTTAAAGTCTATTTTATTGATAATCTGGATTCTTTAGAATATGATAATAATGGGAACCCTTATTTTTTTAGTGTTGGAAAGAACCTGATTTTACACGATTGTTTCATACCAGACGAAAGTCAACTGGATTTGCTGGAAACAATTCTCATAAGACAGTTAACTTTGCTTTGCATGAACTAATATAGAACTTCCAAATCCTGAATAATGAAAAGAATCAGCAGTGATAAAGGAATAACCAATATTTGCCTGTTCTTGCTTTTGATTGCAACTAATGCTTTAGATGGTCAGTCATTTGTGGTAAAAGGCTCTGTTCTGGACAAAAACACCAATGAAGGTCTGCCATATGCCAATATCATGGTCCTGGGCTACCCCGTTGGCACTACATCAAATGAGAAAGGTGACTTTTACCTGGTATTGGATGACTCACTTAATAATGAATACCTGATAATCTCTTATATCGGATATGAGTCACAGAAAATAAGCATAAAGGAATGTGAAATGAATCCGGTTTCATTAATTCCTCAAACATATGAAGTAAGTGAAGTGACAATAAAACCATCAGGCAAAAGACACAATGAGATTGTTTTGAATAGATTTCATGAAAACAATTGCATGCTTAGATACAGTTTGAGCCCTTTTGATTCAACAGGCAATCATCATGTGCCTTACAGGCCGATTGAGCCCACTATTGAAGCCGCTTATTTCCCTTTTACTGAAGATTACACTTTCTACGAAATAAGAGAAGCAATAATATGCGCAAATAATCTAAACGACTCATTATCCTATTTTCGATTGAGGATTTTTAATGCAGATGAAGAAAAAAAGCCATCAGACGATTTATTGACAGAAGCGCTGATAGTTGAGGTACCTGCCGGGAGGCAAACCATTCATATTAATCTTAATGATTATAACCTTAATATACCTGATGATGGTTTATTCATTGGCATTGAGTTATTGATTATTCCTGAGAATAAAAAGACTTTTCGGAACAACCGGGGTGTAGAAGCGGACATCTATTCTCCATTTCTGTATCAGGAACGATCCAAAGAGCCTGGTGCTTATTGGTTGTATACGAAGGGAGAATGGAAACAAAGCCTCTACTGGTATTTTAGACAAGGTTTATGGTTTGAAAGCGAAAATTCCAGTATTGCTGATAAAAATGCAGCAGGTCCATATATGTTCAAGCCGGCCATTAGTTTGGTTCTTTCAAGTGACTGAAAACTTTTCGTTAAGATCAGAGTGAAGTATTGGAACCTTTAACACTAACATATACAAAAGAACTTTTGTGAAGTTTTCCAGATAGCTTCTAGGAACCTGATGGATCAGCAACGTGCCGCATCTACGCTTACCGTACTAAATAATTGGCTGGGGACAGGGGCTGAGTAAGATCAATATCACAAAGAATTAGTATGAGGTAGCATGGTTAACCGCTGACAGGCATTTATTGATTTCCGTTAACGAGTTGTAATGGCTGTTACAGATTTCAATATGCAGATTGGTATCAGTAAGTCCACCGGGCAAACAAGGACAACGACCGGGAAAGCATATAAAACAACTAAGCAGCGTTTCATGATAGGCAAGGACGATGTATACAACCTTAATGTCGCTCTCAACAGACAGGGCGAAGCTACAATCAACTATTTCGGAATCTCCTGTTCCTATTGGAAGTATTATATACCAACAGGCAACTGACATTATATGATTTTATCAACAACAAAACGCTTTCAAGGGATATTGAAGAAGGATGGAGTTGGCTGAAAGCACAGGTTCTAATGTGTAATGGCAAACCGGCAATCGAACAGAATGTTGAAAAGATGACCATGAAGCTTGAAATGAAACAATCATCGATAAAATCTCTGATAAACGGAACGATATTTGTCGTATTAACTGTATTTGTTGCTTTTATTCTAAGGATTTTCTTTCTTGAGATTTATAAAATACCATCCTCATCAATGGAGCCTACACTCCTTCCAGGCGATATTATTCTGGTAAGTAAAATGAGTTACGGTGTCAGAGTGTTAAAACCAGTGATATTCTTTAAACAGAACAAAATCGAAAATACAAGGCTAAGAGGGTGGAATACAATTAAAAAAGGAGATGTATTTGTTTTCAATCGACCCCAATTCAGAAGAGTATATGATAATGTTTCAAGTATTTATGGGAATTGTGTTGTCAAACGGTGCTACGGATTACCAGGAGATACTGTGACTATTGAAAATGGAGAAATGAAGGAATTAAGGAATGAAGGAATCGGAACGAGCAAAACGAGTGTCAGAAGGAACTGTGGAAAGTTATCTGAGGAATCACAGGCTAGCAATGTTTTATTCCCCCATGATAGTACTCTTAATTGGTCGCTGGATGATTATGGACCGCTGTATGTTCCGGCAAAAAACAAGTCAATGAAACTGACAAAGGAGAATGTATTCCGTTATTGGGATGTATTAGCTTATGAAAACATTGATGTCAGCATTTCATACACTATATCGATGACTGACAATATAAATTCTTCATGTCACATGTTCTCGCATGACTATTATTTTATGCTTGGCGATAACTTTTATAATTCAAATGATTCTAGGCATTGGGGATTTGTGCCTGATGATAATATTATTGGCAAGGCTGTACTTGTACTGATCTCTGTTGATCCGAATGAAAAGGGACTCAGAAAAATAAGGTTGAACAGATTCTGCAGATCAATTCATTAATGAGCCTGTGTAGATTTTTTTTCAACGAGTAGCTGCCGGGTTTAAAGAACGCCACATCTGTTACCAAATTTAATGCTTAATTATTAACAGAGCCCCGGTCTTTTAAGGGAAAGGTCCATTTCTTTTCAACATTAGCAATAGTCAGATATACAGCCTTTAAGGCAGCCTAATCATCAAGGAAGACCGGTTTTGCTTTAGTATATTTGCGGATAGTGCTGTTCAAGCTCTCGATGGCGTTGATAGTGTATATGATCCTTCGGATCTCTTAGGGGTAATCAAAGTAAGCTGTAAGCTCATCCCAATTGTTTTGCCAGGATATGATGGCATAACCGTATTTACTGCCCCAGTTCCGCGCAAACTCCTCAAGAGCATCATATGGCATGTCACGATTAATAGCGCCATAGACGTTCTTCAAATCAGCCAGAAACTGCTTTCAAAATCAATTAAAAACAATATCTGGAAACTACAGTGTAGGTGATATTGATTACTCATCTGATGGCTTTATTTACGGAATCAACTCTAGTTTTGCATTACTTCGAATAGATCCAGTAGGACTTGGTATAATAGGTGTAGGATTCAATACTCTCGGGGTTCTCGGCGGAATTGTTTCGTATTAACACTTAGCATTAGTTTAATGATTAAACATTTCAGTCTAGTTACAACTTTCGTCCGTTTGGGGCACCTTCTTTGAATATTTAGCTATTGATTTGAAAAAACCTTTCGATCCGCAATTGTGATTTAAGGAAATTCTATATTACTCATCATTTCTAGCCTTCCGAATTATAAATCTTTTACCTTTGGGCCCATTTTTTTGACTTGAAATTTTGTTTTCAGGCTTTTTTTCCTTATATTTTTTCTACC
>CAZVPY010000060.1:0-8253 GCA_964629135.1 uncultured Thermotogaceae bacterium
CGCCTTAAAAGTCCACTCCCGAAACGAGTATGATATTTGCATAGGGTGTAAATTCCCCAGTTTTAACAAAAACTTTCATTTCTTTCCCTTCTAAAGAACCATTAAGGACCATATGTTTGAAATCGGGATGGGGAATATTTTCTTCAACAATGTCGTTTCCTTTGTTTTTAATGGGTGTGATGATTTTTTTAAGTTCCTCATAGGTCTTTGGGCTTACTGTTTTTGTTTCGTCTGCTATGATGACCTTTTCGATTTCCAGCTCTTCCAGAACAACTTTTACTACATCTGTAAATGCTGGTAACCCTCTTCCAACAGAAACATCAATGCATTCTGTTTTTTCATGGCGCGGAAATGGAAATCCTCTGTCTGTTATAACGATCATGTCACCATGTCCTAATCTTGCAACGGCTCTTGCCAAATCATTGTGTAAAATTCCCTTCGTTTTCATATTATTTCCTCCTTTATGCTGATTGTCTAATGATTAATTGTGTTTTCAGTTCAATCACGTTGTGAACGGGTGAATTTTTTTCGTTGATCTCTTTGATTTTCTTTAATAATGCGTTCATCGCTCGTACCCCTGCTTCGTATTTATACTGATCAACTGTTGTCAAGGCTGGGACAACCAATCTTGAAATAAATATATTATCGTAGCCGATGATGGCGATTTCTTCGGGGATTTTGATGTCTCTTTCTTTTAAAGCTTCCAGAGCACCCCACGCCATCAGGTCGTTACAGGCAAACAAGGCTAAGGGAAAATCGTTTTTATCGATGAGTTTTTTCGATAGAGTATAACCGCTGTCGTATTTAAAATCTCCGAAATAAGTCTTGATACTTTCCTTTGGAATTCCGGCATCGATTAAACGATCTGTAAATCCCTTAAGCCTCTTTCTTGCCGGTGAAACTTCCTGTGGACCGGCGATGCAGGCAAAATTCTTATATCCCTTTTTGAGAAAGTGTTCAGCAACTTGTTTTGCACCTTTCTCATTACACATGTATATGCTATCCAAAAATGGTTCGTTGAGGTTGACTTTTCGATCTAAAATAACTGTGGGTGTATCTTGGATATTGTCTTTTATCTCATTTTCTGACATTCTGGGAGCTACATTGATAATTCCTTCAACACGTTGGGAGAGAAAAGTATCCAGGATTTTTTTCTCTTGTTTGATTTCTCCGTCTGTGTTGGTGAGGAAAAATTGAAAATCATTTTCAAGACAAACTTTTTCAATGCCCCTTGCAATTTCAGCAAAATAAGGGTTTGTGATGTCTGGAATCATAAGACCTATAAAGTAAGTTCTATTTTGTTTTAAATTCTGAGCGATTCTGCTGGGTTTGTAGCCTAACTCTTCAATGGTTTGCATAACTGTTTCCTTTAATTCTGGACTGACATATTTTTTCCCAGATAACGCATTAGAAACGGTTGCAACAGAGACACCGGCTGCTTTAGCAACATCTTTCATACTCAGTCTCATGATTTCACCTCTTGTGTTAAACGTTTAGTTAAACGTTTAGTTAATCGTTTAACTGAATGATACCCGATATTTTTTAATAAAACAAATCCATTTAGATAGATTGAGGAGTGATTAATGGGATTTATCTGAAGCTAATTGAAAAAAACGACCAGTTTTGAAGGAATCCTTTGTTTTTGAGTTAATTTGACTATGGGTTTACAATATCGTTGTTCTTTAACAGCAGAAGGAGAGGGTTTCCCCTCTCCGGTAGAGGCGGATATCACCGCCTTTGTGTCAAGTTAATGAGTAAAGTTATTATGAGTGAAGCGTTATTAGTAGCATCTGAACATGAAATAGTTCTGTTTGTTCTCGTTGTATAGTTCTTTAGCGGTAGGAGTCGTTTTCTTTTTCAGGTTGAATATCTTTTTCATCATGATTATCCCTCCTTTTTGAATGACATAATCATGATAAAACAAGCAGTGTTCTACATGTCAACCCGTGAATTCACTCCTTAACTGTAAAACTTTAATGAAAATGCGCAGTGGACTACTCGTTTTCTTCCATTCTTTTAAAATCACCGGTTCCTTCTTCAAGAAAAGTATCAATAGAAAAGGATTCAACTTCCCCGTAGATGTCAATTTTAAAGGTTGCCACACCTACAGAACCAATGCCGCAATGGTCGTACACTACTTCAAAAGAATCCCGGTTGAGGTGGTGAAGATAGAATGGGTCTTCGAGAGGCCCCATGTTCATCACTAGTTTGTTTTCAGTAATTTCAATGTCCACTGTTCCATACATGTTGTTATAATAAGTCCCGGTGTAAGTGGAAAGGTCTTGAGGTTGAGAGAATTGTTCGGGTGTATATTCCTCTTCATTTTCAGCACTTTTAAGAATATTTTCGAAATCCGTTTTGGCTCTGTTTCCTAATTCACCTGTGATATAAGATTCAAAAAAGTCTTTAGCAAGGTCATCTGGTAAGTTGGTT
The DNA here is from genome assembly GCA_964629135.1 of uncultured Thermotogaceae bacterium. GTDB lineage: Bacteria > Thermotogota > Thermotogae > MWEM01 > MWEM01 > JASUTC01. The sequence goes on from CAZVPY010000060.1 coordinate 2,434, forward strand.
CCTCCTACATTTGATAAGATAATGATACCGATATCTAATTTTGGTATAAAGGCAATCATGGTTTTTGAGCCAACGGTACTGCCATTATGCCAGTACATGGGATAGGACAGAAAATCCTGAAAGACCCAACCTTGGCAGTAGGCAGTTACATCCCCTTCTTTTGTAGAGTGAATAAAAGTTGTGGGGTGATGCAAGAATGCCAATGCTTCTTCCGAGATGAGCCTTTTGTCATTGTATTCTCCAAAGTTCATATTAAAAGTAAGCCATTTCAACATGTCACTAATACTCGAGTCGATTCCTCCGGCAGGTGCGTAGGTGTAGGCCCATTCAAATTGTGGTTCGAGCGGGTCTAATGGAGATATGACAACTTTTTTCTCTCCGGAAACATCTTCAATGGAAAAAACGTGTGTGATGGTTTTGTTTTTTCTTTGAAGGTGATCTTTGTAGCTGATGGTTGTATCGTTCATGGAAAGTGGGTTGAATATCTTTTCATGCATGATTTCTTCAAATGACTTTCCGTGTTTATTTTCCAGAATTAATTCTGAAACCAAAAAAAGTGTATTCACATACGTGAAGTCTTTTCTGAATTGATAGAGTGGTTCCATGTACTTTAGTTTATCCAAAATATAATCCCTATCGAATCCAAAGATTGTTGCCATGTCGCCTGCATAAGGTGCCATACCACTATGCTGTGCCATGAGATCATGTAAACGCATGTTCGCACTTACCCAGGAATCCGCCATTTCGAACTCAGGATAGTGATCTCTGACCCTGTCATTCCAAGAAATCTCTCCGCTTTCTTCCAGCATGGCCATCAGTGTTGCTGTGAAGGCCTTTGAAGTGGAGCCTATTTGGAATGTTGTGTGTTCATTTACAGGAATTTCTCCTTTTTTAGATAAAGTTCCGAAGGTTTTCATAAAAATAACTTCATCACCTTCCACAATTCCAATGGCCATCCCGGGTATGTTCCAGGATTCCTTCATTTCAACGACATATTGTTCAAATTTGTTGAGTTTTTCCTGTAAATCTTGTGATTGAGAAAAGACAAAAATAAAAGTTGAAAGAATTAAAATAAGGAATAAGGTCATTTTTTTCATACTATCTCTCCTTTTTGGTGTTTTTTTAAAGTTTGGAATAAAAATTGTTTCTTAATAAGTATACATCATTTTATAAAGTTTAATCTCTCGGTGGACAGTCCCCATCAATAGAAAGAAGTTTAATTTCTCGTGGCAGGGTTAGGTTTAATATTTGTCATTGAGCATTACTTGTGTTAGGATATTACCGCTGGTAATGACTAGTGGTAATAGGAGGTTTTCTATGAAACATTCAAGGATTATTGTGGTTTTGGTTTTACTGATAGTGGTCTTCGCTGGTGTTGCATCTTTTACGGGGATTATATCCAATGAGGAAAGGGGATTAAAGGAAATCACATCGGTTCATGGAGAAGTGATTGAACTTTACGGTAAGGGAATTTATCATAACATGTCTGCTGATGTGGCTGTTCAGGGGATTGGTCAGGACTATGTGACGTTTTTCCTGGGTATTCCACTGTTGATTTTTGGTCTGATTAAAGCGTTAAAAGGGTCATTGCGTTGGCGTTTGTTCCTGTCGGGTATCTTAGGTTATTTCTTTGTGAATTATTGGTTCTATACGGCCATGGGGATGTACAATGAACTGTTTTTAGTTTACCTGAGTCTAATGGGGTTGACTTTTTTTGGACTTTCGACGGTTTTGTTTGGTGTTGATTTGAGTAGTATCAAAGAGAAATTCAGTTCGAAGACTCCTTTTAAGCTTTCTGGAATCTTTCTTATTGTTAATGCAGCCATGATTGCTTTGTTATGGATGCAAGTGGTTGTTCCACCACTGCTTGATGGGACGATTATTCCTAAAGAAGTGCAGCATTATACCACGTTGATTGTTCAGGGCTTTGATTTGGGCTTGCTGTTGCCCTTGTGTTTTGTGACTGCCGGTCTATTTTTAAAGAGAAAACCCTTGGGATTCTTACTGGCCCCTGTTTATTTGGTGTTTCTTTCTCTGCTGATGACGGCGTTGTTGGCAAAACTGATTGCCATGAGTCTTGTAGGTGTTCCGGGAGGCCCTGCACTGGTTATTATTCCAGTGATAATGTTAATTGCTTATTTTTGCAGTTATAAGACGCTAAGGGAAGTAAAAGGATAGTAAGATTTTTTTCTAATAAGTTTGTAGGGGCATCCCTTGTGGGTGCCTATTTTAAGTGATATTTTGTCAGGATATAAGAAAAGACTACCGTGAACAAAATCCCCTCTTGGAATATGCTTCTCAAATTCCATAACAGTGTTATCGTTGTTATAGTGTATAAACCCACCCCGTCTGCTTCGCATCCACCCCTCCCAAGAGGGGATTTTTTGAGATGTTGGTCTTTCCTGAGAAGTGACTTAATTTCCTATTCAAAAGGTAATGATATCTAATAAAATCTTGTTTCATAATGATTGTGAGTTTATCGTGTACTCTTTATTTAACCGTAATAAAATAATCCATAATATATTCTGTTGACGTAAATTTCACGGTGTAAGTCCCTGGTACAATTGCTTCAAAGAGGAAGGAGCTGTCTTTTTCCTGAAGGTCCGGGGTGTTCCAGATGCCTTTTGTGTTTTCCATTAACAGGATGGGTTCTTGAAGTCGTGCTCGGACCATTTTGAGTTTTTTGGACATGACTGGGATATTCAGATTGATTTCAGGTGGATTTGTATAAGTTTTAGGTGGGTCCTTTCTTAGGGTTTCATCCAAAAGGATTTGGAATGTTTTTTCTTCTCCGTTAAGGTGGACCATAAGTTCATCTAATTTGTTTTGATAACCAAGATTTGTTATATATACCGGAAGAAAAATTTGATAATCTCTGTTTTTTACTTCGAGATAGCCGTTTTCAAATTCCCAAGGGAAGGTGGTAAAGGTGATTGTATCTGCTTCAAATAATTTTTCGGACAGGGCGTTTTCTTTTTCCGTAAGCGGTTTTAAATATATCATTCCAGCGTTTTTGGTGTCGGATATGGTGATACCGTTGGTTAACCTAATGAGCGTGGGTACTGAAAATGGGGTATAAACATTCACGTTGGGAGGCGCTATCTTTTGGTAAACCTTCCATTTTCCAGTGTAATCCGTTATTTGTTGGTTTTTTTCTACCCCAAAATGTCTGACAATTCTTGAATATTCGATTGTAAAGGCCATACCCCTCGGGATGTCGATGAAGAATTCTCTGGAGAATGACAGGGTTGAAAGTAGGAAAATTGTGAATAGGACTAATGTGAATTTTCTATTCATTGATAAGTTTTTTAAGTTCTTTTTCAAATACAACAAAAAGGTTCTCACGATTGAATTTCCCAAATATCTCACCTTTTTTGAAGATCACACCGCCATTTTTGGTTCCCGCAATTCCCAAATCTGCATGCTTTCCCTCTCCCATTCCGTTCACTACGCAGCCCATGATGGCTATGGTTAAAGGTTTTTTGATACCTTGAATCATTTCACTGACTCGAGAGGTGTATTCTTCCATGTCAATTTCCGTACGGGCACAAGTAGGGCAGGAAATCAGATTCACACCTTCTCTTAATCCAAGAGACATCAATAACTGATGGCCGGCCAGTACTTCTTCAACCGGATCGCCTGAAATGGAATAGCGGAGTGTATCTCCGATCCCATTTTGAAGCAAATGGCTAAGGGCGATGGTTGATTTAATCAACGATTGTCTTAAGGGACCTGCTTCGGTTACCCCCAGATGCAAGGGGTGTTGGGTTTTGGCTGAAAGTTGTTCGTTAGCTTGTATGGTTTCAAGTGGACAGGAAGATTTGACGGCTATAACGATATTTTCAAATTCGTATTTTTCCAGGATTTGAACTTGTTCAAGTGCAGATTCAACAAGCGCTTCCAATTTGGATAGGTGTAGAAATCTCTTGTTGAGGGATCCGCTGTTCGCCCCCACCCTTATGGGAATACCCTTTTCTTTAGCGGCTTTGACTATCTCATGGATTTTCCATTCTGCATCAATATTGCCGGGATTGAGTCTGATTTTATCTATACCAGACTCTATCGCTTTTAAGGCGATTTTGTAATCAAAGTGGATATCACCAACAAAAGGAACATCGTGAAAGGCCTTTCGCAGCTCGCGAAAGGCCTCCACGCATTCTATATCGTATAATGCTATTCTGACAATTTCACAACCGGCTGAGACTAATTCTCTGATCTGGACAGTGGTTGAAAAAATATCTTTGGTGTCTGTATTAGTCATGGACTGAACGGTTATGTGGTTTTCACCGCCAATAGACGCATGACCAACATGTACTGTTTTTGTTTCTTTTCTATTAGTTATCATTATTATTCTTCAAAAGGTGATGCGAGTGAATAATCTTTGATCTCTTCTTTGACTTTTTCGACAAAGAGGTTAATGTCCATATCTTTGATTTCTTTTTCGCTTCTTAGCCTAAGAGAGATTTTTCCCGATTCGATTTCATTGTCTCCCATGATGATCATATAGGGTATCTTTTTGAGTTGTGCTTCACGTATTTTGTAATTGACTTTCTTGGATCGGCCGTCCATTTCCACCCGTAATCCGGATGCTTCCAATTTTTCTTTGACTTTTTGAACTTCCGGGATATGTCGGTCGGCAATGGGAAGGACCATGACCTGCGTTGGGGCAATCCAGGCAGGTAGTGCTCCTGCAAAATGTTCGATGAGTATTCCAAAGAATCGTTCCAAAGACCCCAAAATAGTTCTATGAATCATCGTAGGTCGATGTTCTTCGTTGTCGGCTGCTATATACGTCATGTCGAATCGTTCTGGCATCTGGAAATCCAATTGACAGGTGGCACATTGCCAGGTTCTGCCCAATGAGTCTTTGATGTGGAAGTCTATCTTTGGCCCGTAAAACGCGCCGTCGCCTTCGTTGACTCTGTAATCGGTTCCAGTGGCTTTTAAGGCTTCTTTTAATCCTTCTGTGGCTGTATCCCATTGTTCTTGCGTTCCCATGGAGTTTTCAGGTCTTGTACTCAGTTCCACTTCATATTCAAATCCGAACAGTTTGTACATCTTATCTACGAGATTGACTACGCCGATCAACTCAGGGACAATTTGTTCGGGTGTAATGAAAAGATGTGCATCATCTTGTGTAAAAGATCGAACACGGAAGAGTCCGTGAAGCACACCGCTCATTTCGTATCGGTGTACTTTTCCAAATTCTGCCATACGCCAGGGTAATTGTCGGTAACTGATAGCATCGTTTTTGTACATGATGATGTGTCCGGGACAATTCATAGGTTTGACGGCATAATGCTGCTCGTCTTTTTCAATAAAGTACATGTTTTCACGGTAATGATCCCAATGTCCCGATTGTTTCCACAGATCCTGGTGCATGATTAACGGTGTCATGACTTCAACGTATCCGGCTTCTTTGTGGAATTTTCGCCACATTTCCATCAACTGCAATAGTGCGGTTGTTCCCTTTGGCAAGAAGAAGGGCATACCGGCTGCCGCATCGTTCATGACGAACAAGTCCAGCTGAGGTCCCAGTTTCCTGTGATCACGTTTTTTTGCCTCTTCGATGAATTTCAAATACTGTTCAAGTGCTTCGTTGTTGGGGAAGGCTGTTGCGTAAATTCTCTGCAACATGGGATTGTGTTCATCTCCTCTCCAATAGGCACCTGCCAGTGAAAGCAACTTGAAACTTTTTATTTTTCCCGTTGAGGGTAAATGGGGTCCTCTACACAGGTCCACAAAGTCATCCTGTTTGTAAAAGCTGATGGCTTCATCTTCGGGTAAATCTTTGATCAATTCTACTTTATAATTTTGACC
>CAZVPY010000061.1:0-8220 GCA_964629135.1 uncultured Thermotogaceae bacterium
GCACGCTCCATTATTTCAGCCACATCTGCCCCGGCTGCGTGTCCGTCTGATCTTTCAAGGCCTTTGTTTTTGGCCCACCTGCCGTTGCCATCCATGATGAAAGCGATATGAGTGGGTATCTTTATATTCTGCAATCTTGAAGCATCCGTTGACATTAAACTTCCATGATCTCGATTTCTTTTTCTTTAAACAACTCATCCATATTTCCTACATATTCATCTGTCAATTCCTGAATTTTTTCTTCAAGCCTGTGAGCGTCATCTTCCGGGATATCACCGTTCTTTTGTTCCTCTTTCACGTCTTTAATGGCATCGCGTCTGATATTTCTGATTGACACCTTGCCACCCTCAATAATATCGTGAACCATCTTGACAAGCTTTTTCCTCTGTTCTCCAGTGGGAGGGGGGAAGTTCAAACGGATACTGGTCCCGTCATTAATAGGGGTCAATCCCAATTGGGAAGCCAAAATCGCCTTTTCAATCACCTTTAAAACGGATTTATCCCAGGGCTTAACCACCAAAGATCTTTCAGCAACGGATACACTTGCCATTTGTGGAATGGGGGTGGGTGTGTTGTAATAATCCGCAGTAATCTCTTCTAAAAGTGCCGGACTGGGCCTGCCCGTTCGGATGTGTTTCAATTCATTTGCTATTGATTCAACACTTTTTTCCATCTTTGACTTTGCTTCACTTAAATGTTTGTCCATCGTCAATCTCCTTTCTGCCTGTAATTTTTTAATGCGGTCTTCTTTTACAAATCGTATTATAGCATAATGAAAAGGGACTATTCGAGATTTTTAAGGAGACTTCGTAACAGGAGTTTTTGATTAATAGGTTTGGTAAGATAATCGTTAATCCCGCTTTTAAAAGATTTCTCTTTTTCCCTTTGAAAAACATGTGCGCTTAATGCAATTACCGGTACGTCTTTTGTATCCGGATTGCCTTTTATGATTTTCGTTGCTTCCATACCGTTCATACCGGGCATTTGAATATCCATAAAAATCATATCCGGCATTTCTGTCTTTAGTGACTCCAGTAAGTCCAGGGCGTTGTTATGTGTTTTCACATGGCACCCGTATTTTTTAAGGACCTTTGACAGTAATTTCGCATTCACAGGATCATCTTCAGCCACGAAAATCAGAGGGTGTTTGTCTTTAATCTTTTCCAAATCTTCCTCTAAGATTTGATTCTTAAGCTGTAACTTTTTTGTTGGTGCTTCTTTTACCATGAGGCTGAAATAAAAGGTCGTTCCTTGACCGGTGGTACTTTGAACTTTGATTTTTGTATTAAGAACCTTTGCAATCCCCTGACTGATCGCCAATCCAAGACCTGTTCCTTCAAACTCACGGGTGTAAGAATTATCCACCTGCGAAAACTTCTCGAACACCTTTTCCTGCTTTTCTTCAGGAATGCCAATACCAGAATCCATTACAAAAAATGTCAATTCATAGCTTTCGGATGATACTCTTTTACCCTTAATGACAACTTTGACAAATCCATCCTTGGTAAATTTGATAGCGTTAAAGATTAAATTAGAGAAAATGTGCATGACCTTTTCCCGATCCATATAACAATATCGGGGGACATCCTCTTCAATAACCGTGGAAAAGTTCAAGCGTTTTTGCTTGGCAAATACCGTAAACTCACTCTTTATGCCTTCCAAAAACTGATAAAGGTCAACATGTTCCATTTTAATTTCTTCCTGGCCCTTTTCCAACTTGCTGATATCCAATAATTCATTGATGGTAGCCATTAACCTCTTGGAAGATGTTTGAATAATAGAAAGGTATTCCTCCATCTCCGGATCCATTGTTTGATTGATATCATTCATTAAGTTTCCGGCTGTGACGATGCCATTCATAGGTGTCCTTAATTCATGACTGATTTTGGCAATAAACTCGTCCTTCATAGCGGTTGCTTCATCCGCAGCCTTTTTTGCATTCTTAAAATATTGTTCCCGCATTCTGATCTTGGTAATATCAAACATGATGAGAATAATTTCGTTTTTCTCCGGCGCAGGAACACTGATCACATTTAAGATAAAATCATCATTCAGGGTCAGAGTGAATGTGTTGTTCTGATTATGGGACCAAATCCTCTGAAATGTGCTTTCGTTCATCAAAGGCACACCCTCAACGACAATCGCTCCTATGTTGTTCTCTTGCTCTTTCAATTCAAAACGTTGTTTGAAAGCTTTGTTCATCCATGAAATGTCACCCTTTTTGTCGAATCTAACGATCATTTCAGGAATGGATTGCATGATGTATTCATTGGATTGATAAAGGTTTTCGTAACGTTCTTCCGACTCTTTCATATCTTTGAAGGCTATTTCCAGTTCACGGCGATTTTGTTCAATGATCTTGTTCTTCTGCTCAAGCATGTTGTTATTTTGCTCGATTTCTTCATAAGAAGCTTCCAGTTCCTCATAACTGGATATCAGATTTTCGTTTAAGGATTTTAGCTTTTCGTTCATTTTTAAAGATTCAGTGATATCCCTTCCCATAAGCAAGTATTCATCTCTTTCCCTATCGATACAACTTGTCAGACAGTCAATTGTCCTTTCACTGTTATCAACAAACTTTGCTAAAAACCTCGCCTCTCCCTCATGATTAAGGATTATCTGACCGATAGTCATAGTCGAATCGGGTATTAAAACCTCATCAATCATTTTTACTTCCTGCTCATTAGACACTAGGGTTCGGCCAGTCTTGTTGATCCTGTGAAGTTTGCCCTTGGCTGACAATAAAAAGATGATGTCCTTGGAATTTTCAAATATCTTTTTAAAGGTAATGTCAGTACGCCTTTCCCTACGATAAAAATTAAAGATGATCAAAGCACCTGCAATCATAAAAAGGGCAAAAACAATGCGGAGGATGAAATTCGTTATGGGATATTTGATAAACATCAATTCTACAGTAGACAGGGGAAGGGTTGAGGTAAAGAACTCCTGTAATTCCACAAAATGTATTTTGGTAATACTGGCATCCAAGATCCAGAAAAACACACTCCAGAGAATAACCAGAGGAATGAGGAAAAATCGAGTTTCTTCCATTTTTCTCAACTTGAAGAACTTTCTGATAAAAGAAAATCCAGTTAACAAATCAGTTATAAGCAACATGACAAAGGCAACTGCGGTATGTTTGATCCCAATATAGACGAGAAAGTCTCTGCTGATGGTATCCGTAGCATCAATCCAGGGGGGTGGATTAATGGAAATAAGCAGTGGGAATAGTGTCCAAAATCCCAATTCGATCAATACTCTGATAAAGCCTTCCTGGAGATATTTGTTGTAAAGGAAAATCGGTTTTGGATTTGCCCTTCTTTTATCGGACATGTAGCCATGCCAAATAATCCAAATCGTATAAACCGGCACTGAATAAAAGATACCGTACCCATCGGATACCCATAACCACCACATGGTTTGAGTGCTTCCGCAAAGGGCGGTTAATAAACCATACTTTAAACCCCATATTTGGGCAATGAAAAATGCCGTAAAAATACCCGGGATAATGGAGAACTTGATGGCGTTAATGGTAACATCAATGGGAATCAGGTTCAACAAAAACCCAATCAACCCCATTATAATGCTTATTTTTACTTTATAGCCATCCCATTTCTTAACGCCTTTCAATGTGAAGACCCCTTATTTTATTTTAAATCCGCAAGATACCATGAACTTGTGAAATGCCTCTTTTCCCTTTGATGTGTTTTTATAGACACCGGCATCTTCAAGAACTCTGGTAAAGCGTTTACCGATTTCAATTCTGATTTTTTCCATTACTTCTTTTGCTGTACCGCTTATGGGGATGTTTTTCATCTCTCTGATCCATTTTTGATGCTTGTAGAGGGGGTGAGTTTCATCCAGCGTATCCAACTGTTCCATTTCCCTCTCCCCTAAGAGATACTGGGTGATCTGTTCAATCTCACTCTCAAGTCGACCTGGTAATATGGCCAATCCCATGACTTCAATCAACCCGATGTTTTCCTTCTTGATATGGTGCAACTCCGGATGGGGGTGGAATAAGCCCCTGGGAAAGTCCGCAGTTGTTCGATTGTTTCTTAAAACCACATCTATTTCATACTCTCCGTCCGAATTGATACGGGTGATTGGTGTAACGGTGTTATGGGGAACGATTTTTCCGTTTTCACTGGTTTCATGATATATTTCAGCTTCAATATCCGAATAGCTTCTCCATTGTGTCAGTATTTTTTCCGACAAATCCACCAGACTCTTTTTGTCTCGGGAACATATCCTGATACACGAGAGAGGCCAATGGAGAATTCCCCCCTTGACTCCAGGAACCCCCACATCGTATTCACGCTCGACTTTCGCTTTCACCATGGGCATGCAGTATCGACCGCCCTGATAATGCTCATGTTCTAAAATCGATCCGCCCACAATGGGTAAATCTGTATTTGACCCGATAAAATAATGGGGAAATTGATCCAGGAATTGAAATAAACGTTCAAATGTTTGTCTACATATGTGCATGGGTTTATGTGTTTCATAAATGAGAATACAATGTTCATTGTAATATACGTATGGAGAATATTGTAAATACCAGTTTTCATGGCAAAGTTCTACCGGGATCAACCGATGATTTTGTCTGGCTGGCTTTTTTGCATTTCCCTGAAAACCCATATTCTCGATACATAACACACATTTGGGATAACTGGTAGCGGGTGTATTGAGGGCTTTTTTCAATTCTAAAGGATCCTTTTCCGGTTTGGACAGGTTGATGGTGATTTCTATCTCACCATAATCTGTTTCCACTGTCCAATGTCTGTTTTTTCTGATCCTGTCCATTCGGATATAATTGACATCCTGATTCAAGGTGTAGAAATAATTTGTTGCAGCTTTCGTTCCCTTTGTTTCTATTAATTCTTTAAAAGTCTGTATCACTTGAGAAGGCGCAGGAGTTAACAAACCCATGATCTTTGTATCAAACAAATCCTTTTCTGTGACGCTGTCTTCAATGATTCCCCTGTTGGTAGCATCCTCCAAAAGACGGTTCAATATTTCGTGCAGATTCGGTTCAAGATTCGGTAAATCGCCTTCATAGGGAGTATCCACTTTTAATAAAGCCATCAGATTGTTTCTGAGATAGATGCTTTCCAATTTGGATACCGGTTCAAGTTGGGTTCTTATCAGGCCTTTTCTCCTGGCATAGTTCACAAGTCTTTCAATCTCATAAGCGGTATTGATTTGCTGCATTGATCTCCCCCTGTTTATTCGTCTGATTTTAGTATTTTGTTCGTCATGATGAATTTGACCATATCAGCGTTTCTGGGTACGGCCAAGTGATCAAGATTCATAAAGTGATATCTTTGCTGTCCTTTGTCAATACCCCACATTTGCTGAGAGTACAGGTTGACAACCCCGTCATTTCTTCCGTGGCGTGACAAATTATCCATTGTTTGATTTGAAAGATTCTCTCCAAGAGTCCGCATCAGTTGGTATGTGATGGATAGCCCTTGAGAAATGTCCGTTGATTGCTCAGTCAGTTCAGCAGAAACCAATGTTAATTTATCCAAAAAGGCATCAGATTCGTTGAGTTGATTGATTAAGGGATCACTGACAAACAAATCTTCAAAAGTAGTATTTTTGGTTTCATAATATAAATAAATCCCTAATGATTCACAATAATCTTTGGGCGTATACAACATACACATGCCTCCGGGAAAAGGATCGAGAAAACGGATCATCTCAGTGAATAACTTCCCAACCATTTCGGGATGATTTCTCGCAAAAAAGACCAATAACTCAGCACTCTTTTGAGATTCTGACCCATTAACAAAAGAAGTAATAAAATTACCCAGGGTTAGATCCATATTCGGTGGATTATCGGATTTAACCTTTAATACTGCCTCCATTAAGTCGGGATTAATCGTAAGGATGAAATTTTGTGCAATCGTACCCAGATGAGGGGTATCAAGCGTCGTTAAACCTTCGATATAATCTCCAAAATATTCCAGCTTTTCAGTATCTGAATTCATGTATCCGTGATTCAGACAATATCTGGAAACAAGTCCACCCATACTATGTGCAATCATGTAGATCTCTTCATAACTTGTGTGTATATCGTTCTCAAAAAGGATTTCTGATAGGACTGCCCCATAGCCTTCCGCTCCGAGAACCGATGTGTCGTAAGTAAATTCATAAAAATCATAACCTTCAAACTTTTCCTGATGCGCGTTAACATACTCGTAAAAACCATTCCAAACATTCATTCTGCCTTGATTTCTCCAAACAGCTTCAATTTGAGGCATGATATCTGAATTGTCGTCAAAGTAGGGGATATTTTGTTTACCGTGAACAAAGATAATGGCTTTTTTCCCCCTTTTGTAGGCGGAAGGAATGCTCAATTCCGTTGAATAATATTCCACAGGATATCTTTCCAGATTGTACTCCAGAGTTGATGGGGACTTATCGATTTCATTCAGAATCACTTTGGGAATGTTCCCGGCGAATAGGTCATCAAGTGCCAAATAACCTACATTGGCATTTTCTATTTGTATCTTCAATCGTTTATTTCCAGTAGGTTTCATACGGTACAGCTCATGAAAAGGCTCCATCTTTAAATAACGGGTGATCTCGACAGTAACGTTCTCTGCGCTGATTTCCTGTTCCAAGTCCTGGATGCTGAATCCGGTTAGGATAATTGATTTCAATGCCTTCAAAATCGTTCTGGTCAAATGATTAGCGGCAGTATGAAAAAAATCCAACAGAATAACGGGATTATCTTTAGTCGTTTCTGCAGGAAAAACCGGATAGACTTTCGTGAATTTCTCCTCCTGATCCGATGACAAGCTTACCGTTGAATCAACAACGGCGAAGTGAACATCTAATGGTTCAACCTCAAGGGTCTGAATCAATTCTATGGTTTGATAAGTCTTTTTAAGAAGCTTTTCTTTCACAGTTGTTAACTGTTGCTTTGTGGTTTTCAACAAAGCATTGTACAAGCCATAAGTATTCTCATGGGAGGACAACAAAGCCACTGAGGTACACAAGTTCATCTTTAATTCCTCGATAATCGTCTCTAAATAGATATCAACATCCTGATATTCTGTCTTTTTGTTGATCAACACATCTAAGATTTCTGTTTTTGCCTTTTGACTCCCATTTATTTTTAAATGCTCCAGGATTTGCAAGGCGATGATTTCAAACACCGTATATCTTTGCAACAGTGTATGTAAAGAAGTGATATTCATCACACCATAACTCTTTGAAAAGTCAAGATTTAACTGTTTCAAATCTTCGCTGATCTTTTTTGACGCGTATTCAAGAAAATTCAGACTAATTTGAAAACTGCAGGCATTCTCCAGGGTGTTTTCCTTGAAATAGGACTCCCAAGGTGAACCCGTAAAAGTAATATCGCTTTTTTGATAAATTTCTTTCTGATAGTCTTTATATAGCAGCAGAAAAGACAGCCATTCAATCTGTGAATGAGAGTCTTTTATTTCACCAATAAGAAAATCATAAGCCTTTGTAAAGATCTTGTCCTTTTCCTCTTCGTATACTGTCGGTTTAGTTTCAATCTCCTGCTTGTTGATATAGCGTTCCAAATTGTTGGAAAACAGATTCATCATCTGATTGTTGTGCTTGAGATAATCCGTTACAATTGCAGCTTCAAATTGCTCTTTAAAATCCTGGTTTTTTGAAGTTGTTAATGATGAAAGGTTTTTCGAAAAAAAATCAACATAGCTGATATCGTTGAGCAACAGTTGGTTATAAGAAAAACGCTGAGTCAAATCCGCATTTTCAAACAACGAGGATTGAATTTGCAAATAAACCCTTACCGCCTTTTCAGATTCCACATCTTGGATGACCTTGAAATCTCTAACCTGATAGCTGGCCATGGTTTGATCTTCATACAACAGGACACAAACCTTCCTGTCTTCAAAATCAACCAAAAATAACCTTTTAAAGGGTAATTGCTCCAAGACTTGGCGAATCTGTGTCTGATCCAATTCGGAAGAATAAGCCAGCAACTTGAAGGGATCGTCTCCCAGTTCCTGTAGTGTGGCACAAAAACTTATTGTAATCAAACAACTCATAAAAAAGATAATGAATATCCGTTTCATCATTTCTCCTTTCTGTGAATACCATAGACTGTTTCCCCTGCAAAAACCATTTTTTTTGACTGATTGCGCAAAAATCGTCCCTGCCATTATTGTTCGGGAGGACACACAGGTCCTCCCCTACATCACTCATATGGCG
>CAZVPY010000062.1:0-8139 GCA_964629135.1 uncultured Thermotogaceae bacterium
TCATTTCAGCAAAGAAGAAGATATACTGGATGTCTGGATTGACTCCGGATCATCCTTTGAAAGTGTCATTCGACAACGAGATGTCCTGAGATATCCGGCAGACTGTTATCTTGAAGGAAGTGACCAGCACAGAGGTTGGTTTAATTCATCCATCTTCCTGTCTGTAGCCAAACACGGTATTGCACCCTTTAAAAGTGTCGTCACACATGGATTCATCAGGGATGGCAAGGGATATAAAATGAGTAAATCCCTGGGTAATGATATTTCACCTCAAAAGGTTATCGAACAATACGGTGCTGATATTCTTAGATTGTGGGTGGGCTCTTCTGATTATAGAAACGACATCAACTTTTCACTTGGTATTCTGAAACAATATACAGATTCTTATAAAAAGATCAGAAACACGTTGAGGTTCCTAATGGGCAACTTGTCCGATTACAATCCTACAAGCGACGCTGTACAAAGAGAAGAGTTGCTGGAATTCGATCGCTGGGCATTATCCAGATTAAATACTTTAATCAAAACTGTGCAAACCAATTACGATGATTTTGAGTTTTACAAAGGAGTTCAAGCCATTAACCGATATATTGTTTCTGATTTGAGTAATGTTTATTTGGATGTTTTAAAAGACAGACTTTATGTTGAAGGGACAAAATCCCTTGCCAGAAGATCAGGTCAAACCGTTATGTATGAAATTATGACGGCTCTAACGCTTATGCTCTCACCTGTTTTGGTATTTACAGCTGAAGAAGTTTACACCTATTTCCCTGAGAGTGCCAGAGTTTTTGAAACAATTCACGCCATGGATTGGCCAATATATAATGCAGATGCCGTTGACCTTGCACTTGAGAAAAAATGGCGGGAATTACTGGAGATCAAAGAAAAGGTCAATAATACATTGGAAAAGAGCCGAACAGCCGGCACTATTGGTCATTCTCTTGATGCTCATTGTACTCTGAAAACATCATCAGAAGAAATATACAATTTGCTTGAGAGCCAAAAGGAGATGTTGGAAAGATTTTTTATCGTCTCTCAAGTTCGACTTGAAAGATGCGAAAAAACGGACGCTGAAGATGGATTAGATATATTGGTGGAACACGCCAAGGGCGAAAAATGTCAAAGATGTTGGAATTACGATGAGAATACGGGCAGCAATGGAAAATACCCCGACACTTGTCCCAGATGCGCTGCTATTTTAGAAGAATTTTACCCGAATTTGGATAAAGAAGAATCATCTGATCAATAGCAAGGTAAGGTTTATTGGTTCTGGAGGTTATTACTTTGTCATACACAATATTGAAAAAGGTACAAGTAGCACCCAACGAATACGATATATGGATAAAAGCACCTCAAATAGCAACTCATGCAAAAGCAGGGCAATTTGTTATTGTCATGGCAGATGAAAATTCGGAAAGGATTCCCCTGACCATTGCGGATACAGATAAAAAAAATGCTATCCGAGTCATTTACCAAGTTGTGGGAACTTCTACTGAAAAACTGGCACGGTTAGCTGAAGGGGATACCATAAGTAACTGTGCGGGTCCCTTGGGGAAGCCTTCTGAGATCCCCCAAGGGAAACAGACGTTGGTAATCGGGGGCGGTGTAGGAATCGCAGCCATTTTAACAATCATAAAAACCCTTAAGGAAAAGGACAATCATGTCACCACGATCCTTGGTTCCAGGGATAGTGAACATCTGATATTGGAAGATGAGATTCGACAAATAGCCGATGAAACTTTGGTATATACCGATGATGGTTCCGCCGGTAAAAAGGGAATGGTTACCGATGGAATGAAAGCCCTTTTTGAAGCGGGTAGGCAATTCGGTGCCGCTTGGGCTGTGGGACCCACCATTATGATGAAGTTTTGTTCGTTGGTGGCAAAAGAGCATGACTTGTTGATTTGGACCTCATTGAACCCCATCATGATCGACGGAACGGGTATGTGTGGCGGATGCAGAGTTAAGGTGAAAGATACCATCAAATATGCCTGCGTTGATGGACCTGAATTTGATGGTCGATATGTGGACTGGGATATACTTATGAACCGTCAAAAGCAATATTTAAAAGAGGAATCAGAATCCGAACACGTGTGTAAACTTGGTGGACTAAACCCTTCTCAGTCAAGGGAGGGTGAATCATAATGAATGCACAGGAAAGAAAAAAACAAAGGATTCCCACCCATGAAAGAGACGCTCAAAGAAGAAAAGAAGATTTCTTTGAAGTAAATCTGGGATATGAAGAAACCGAAGCAATCAATGAAGCGGAAAGATGTCTGCAATGTACGAATCCACTTTGTGTAAAAGGGTGCCCGGTTAATATCGATATTCCTGGATTTATTAAAAAAATAACCGAAAAAGACTACAAAACTTCCGGAGATATATTAAAGCAATACAATTATTTGCCCGCTATTTGTGGGAGAGTTTGCCCCCAGGAAACCCAATGCGAAGGGGCTTGCATCATGAACAAAATGAAGGGTTTTCAACCCATCTCAATCGGTAAATTGGAACGATACGTTGCCGATTGGAATCGCGTTAAAACAAATTCAAAAAAAGAAGTCAAAATCACTAGAACTGTGCATAAAAAAGTAGCCATCGTGGGCAGTGGACCAGCCGGATTAACAGCTGCAGCATATTTGGCTGAAAGAGGCTTTGGGGTCACAATATTCGAAGCCCTTCATCTTCCTGGGGGTGTGCTGGTTTACGGTATCCCCGAATTCAGATTACCTAAGGAGATCGTAAAACGTGAAATCAGTGATATTGAAAAACTTGGCGTTCAAATAAAAACTGATTATATTGTGGGAAGAACTATCACCATCGAAGAGTTAAGAGATGATTTTGATGCCATTTTTATTGGCATCGGCGCAGGAACTCCACGTATGATGGGAATCCCGGGTTCTGAACTCATTGGCATCTACTCTTCCAGTGAATTTTTAACCCGAATTAACCTGATGAAGAGTTACGATTTTCCCAGGCATGATACACCTGTCAGGGTCGGGAAAAATGTCATCGTTGTGGGTGGAGGCAACGTGGCCATGGATTCGGCAAGAAGTGCACTTAGAATCGGGCAAACTACCCAGTTTCCCGGTCATGACACTTATCATCCCAATCATGTGAAAGTGGTTTACAGAAGAACAGAAAGTGAAATACCCGCAAGAATCGAAGAATATCATCATGCGGTGGAAGAGGGTATTGAATTTCACTGGTTAAAAAATCCAGTTGAGTATATTGGCGAAAACGGTCAATTGAAGTCTGTAAAGGTACAACATATGAAATTGGGGGAGCCGGACAATTCCGGAAGGAGACGGCCAATTCCCATTGAGGGAAAATTCGAAGTATTTGATGTCGATACTGTTATAGAGGCCATTGGTCAAACTCCAAATAAATTATTATTGGAATCTTTCCCGCAATTGAAATTGAATCGATGGGGGACTATAGAAGTTGATCAAAACCTTATGACCTCTGTAGAGGGAATTTTTGCAGGAGGAGATATTGTGACCGGTGCTGCCACTGTCATTGAAGCCATGGGTGCAGGAAAACAAGCCGCAAAATCGATCATCAATTACTTGTCAGATGATTTATTTCATCAGAAATAACCAAACGGAAAAAACGAAAGGAGAATGAATATGAAAGTTGCTATGATTTCCTATGAAGTGTTTCCCTTTGCAAAGGTTGGGGGCTTGGCTGATGTCATTGGTTCATTGCCAAAATATCTTGAAAGAAATAACATTGACGTGGACATATTCATGCCTTATCACAAGATTGTAGACAAAAATTCATTAAAATATGATTATACACTTGAAAAAGTACACGATGCCTTTGAAGTTCCCTTCATTCAAACCGATGAGAAGGCCTCTCTGTATAAAACACATCTACCCGGTTCAACTTGCGAAGTATATTTAGTCGCCAATGAAAACATCTTTTCAACGGAAGAGGTTTATGGGGATGAAGACGCCGCCACTCAGGCTGTGTTTTTTTCTGCCGCGTCACTTGCGGCAATTAAACACATGGGTGAAAAATACGATGTAATCCATTCAAACGATTGGCAAACAGGTCTTATTCCAGTTTATTTAAAAACTCTTTATAAGGAAGATCATCTTTTCCATTCCGTTTTAAGTGTATATACCATCCATAATTTGGGTTACCAGGGACGTGTTGCCAGTAAATATTTGAATTTCGCAGGTTTACCACATTTTCTTTTTAATGTTGATGCACTGGAGTTTTACGGAGACATCAATTTTATGCAAGGCGGTGTTTTATTCTCGGATATTATCACTACGGTCAGCCCGACTTACGCTCAGGAGATACAAACCTATCGATTTGGCGAACATCTTGAAGGTGTATTGAGCATCCGTAGCGAAGCGCTTTACGGTATTCTAAACGGTATAGATTACGAGGTGTTCGGACCGGAGGATACACAAATTACACAACACCCTTTCAGCAGAGACAACCTGACAGGTAAGTCCATCGCTAAAGCTGAGCTCCAAAAGAAATTGGGATTACCGCAACGATCAGATATTCCGGTTATCGGAATTATCACCCGCCTGGTTTCACAAAAAGGGTTGGATATCTTCTCCAAGATTTCTGATCTTGTGTTCATGCAGAATATTCAAATGGTTATTTTGGGTACCGGGCAACCTGAATACGAAGAATTAGCTCAAGAACTTGCAAAGAAATATCCGGAAAAAATTTCAGCCAATATCGAATTTGATATTGACTTAGCCAACCAAATTTACGTGGGTTCAGACATGTTTTTAATGCCCTCAAAATACGAACCTTGCGGCTTAGGACAGTTATTCAGCCTCAGAATGGGTACTATTCCCATCGCACATCTTACAGGTGGACTGGCTGATACGGTGAGGGAATTTAACCCCAAAACATTTGAAGGAAACGGATTTGCCTTTTCAGAATACAAAGAATCCGAATTACTTTACGCCATATTAAGAGGATTATATACCTATCAGAACAAAGAATATTGGACTGAATTGATTAAAAATGCAATGGATGAAGATTTCTCCTGGGAACGATCTGCAAAAGAATATCTGTATGTCTATCAGGAAGGAATCAATCAAAAAGAGAACTTTTAGGAGGGACTTCAATGCCTGAATTAAGGAGAGACCCTGTTTCTAATAGATGGGTAATTATTGCAACGGAAAGGGCCAAACGACCAATGGATTTTTCAACACGCTCAGAAGAGCCAAAAAGTAATTTCTGTCCATTTGACTATGGTAACGAATATACCACTCCACCCGAAATCCTGTCCTTTCGACCGAAGGACACACAACCCAACACACCCGGATGGTGGATCAGAGTGGTGCCTAATAAATTCCCGGCTTTGGAAAACAATCTAAAGCTTGAACGATACGGACATGGCATGTACGATGCCGTTACGGGATTTGGTCATCATGAAATAGTCATCGAAACACCTGATCACAACGCAACGGTAGCTACATTGGAAGTGGAACAGGTTGAAGAGATCATTTGGGCATACAAAGCACGATACAACGCTATTGCCAGTGATGAAAACATACGTTATGTCCTTATTTTCAAAAATCATAAAAAAGACGCAGGAGCTTCTTTGGCACATGCCCATTCACAAATCATTGGAACACCCATTGTACCAAAACGTGTTCAGGAAGAATTGGACGGTTCCAGAATGCGCTATAAATTCAAAGAAAGATGCATCTTTTGTGATATCATTTATCAGGAGAGAATGGAAAGCACACGAATCGTTGAAGAAACGGAAGATTTTATCGCCATCAACCCTTACGCATCACGTTTCCCATTTGAGACTTGGGTATTACCAAAGGTCCATAATCATGATTTTGGGCAGATCAAAGAAAAGGAAGTACAGGGATTCGCACAAATACTGAGAAATTCACTGGCACGTATATATAAAGCACTTGATGATCCACCATACAATTTTATGCTTCATACTGCTCCTGCAACAGGGGATGGGAAAAATTTCTATCACTGGCATTTGGAAATTGTTCCCCGCTTGACAAAAGTAGCCGGTTTTGAATGGGGCTCGGGTTTTTATATCAATCCTACGCCTCCTGAAGATGCCGCAAAATTCCTTAGGGGGGTCGAGCTTTGACCGGTGGTGAGCTGATCAATATTGGATCTCGTACCTATATTGTCAAAAACAGAATACAGGGTATTTTTTCTCCCAGTAATACCATTATAAAAAAATTCAAATCCGTTGCAGATAAAGAACAAATGATACTCAACTTAACCTACGGTAGTGAAACACAATCTTTTATCATGATGGACAGCGGTCATGTAATCATGACTGTACTTTCGGTGGAAGAATTTCTGCAAAAATACATGCAGGCTATATAGCGGTGATTGATAATGAGTTATGCCATTGTGTATTTGCCCCTTAATCCTGATATCGCAAAGAGTCAAAATCTTCCACTAAAATTGCCCGTACTGGCAGAAGACTTACCGAGCATTGAAGAGGAAAATTCAATACCTTTAGCCATTATACTAAGAGGTCTTCGGGCCCAATGGCGGGCAAAAAAAGATGTCTATTATGCCTCATATTTAAGGTATTTTGTGTTTGAAGAGTTTAAAGAAGCTTTAAAAAACAATCGAATGGGTAAAGCGGCTCAATTACTTCAAGAATCCCTTAAGTATTCAAAAGAAGACTATTTATATCATTTCTATAATGGATTGTTTTTTAAAAAAACCGGGGATTTTGGAAAGGCGGAAACAGAATTAAGAAAATCTGCCGCCATGAATCTGGCTAATCCATTGGTAACCTTTGAATTGGGCCAATTGCTTTTTGAACTGGATGATTTGGATAACGCATTGGAACAATTTACAAACACTTTGGAGAGAGATAAAAGATTTACACCGGCATATGTAGCTTGTGGTGATATCTTTCACCGGACATCAGATTATAATGCCGCCATGGGTTTCTATCAAAAGGCTATTGAGATTGCGCCTACTTTTATTCCACCTTATATCAGGCTGGGAGTTATTTACAATAAAAAACAGAATTTTGAGAAAGCTAAAGTCTTTTTTGAAAGGGGCTTAAAACAGGACTCCGAAAGTTTCCAGTTACATTACAACATCGCTTTCACCTATATGCGTTTAAAACAGCCCCTGCTTTCTATAGAACATTTAAAAAAATGCCTTGAGATTGATTCAAAGGCAGTCAGTGTTTACAATGAACTCGGTATCATCTATAAAAATCTCGGTTTCTTTGATAAGGCTTTAGTCATCCTGAAAGAAGGGTTGGAAATAGAAAATGATTTAACTCTTAAATGGCATTTGATGCAGGTTTATGCCATCCTTCAACAATTCCAAAAGGCCGAAGGCTTCCTTCAAGAAATTGCCAGATCGGATCATTCAGTAGATATGTCCGATTATCGAGATGCCCTCAACAAAGAGCTGAGTATCGACTCCAAGGTCTTTTCATTATCCGCCTTTGCATCATGGGCGTTAGATGTCTACAATGATATTTCCCACCCCTTGAAAAACAGACTGATTTATTTGGCAAATGGACAGCAACCGCCTGTTGATTTTACAGATAATTTTAATCTCGAGCCTTTGCCATTGGCCATGGATATTATTCAAGAATTCAAGGGATACAATTTCACGTTGTTTCGTGCGTTAACACTTTTTGCCACTCAAATATGTAATAATTTGGATTGGCTCATCTTCTCTAGGTTCCTGTTTGTCATTGTAAATAACAGGTTCTTTTCTCAAGATGATACACTTGAGTTAAATCAAAAGATGGAAAGAATTGCCAATGAGATCATTGACCTGGACTGGTCGCTGGCCAATCAATTAGTCCAAATGGAAAGAGAAGTATTCAAAGATATTGAAGAATTGTTGGATCAGGCTCAAAAGGATAACCATACAATCAGTCTGGATTTAAACGAATTGATTATTCTGATTATGAACATACTATGGGTAGAACCCACACAAGATGAATTAAAAAGGATTTTAAGAGTGTATAATAGTGCCGAAGAAATTGGCGAACTGTGTTCATTTCTTCTTAACCGGAAATGTACACCATATGAGGGGGAATGATTCTTGTGCAAAAAAATAAGATGAGTTATCCGCAAATTTTTGTCTTGGGGTTTGGTTTTTTTGGTGTCAGTCTCATTTGGGCACTTTATAACGCGTTTG
>CAZVPY010000063.1:0-8058 GCA_964629135.1 uncultured Thermotogaceae bacterium
TGTGAAAGCATGTCCTACCAACGCCTTGACTAAAAATGGGGTTTGTTATTCTTCCCATGAGTTGTTTGAAATGATAAAAAAAGATTCCCCTTTTTTTGATGAATCTGGTGGAGGTGTGACTTTTTCCGGGGGAGAACCGATGTTTCAGTATGATTTTCTCCATGAAATGCTGCTCAAATGCAAAGAACATGGAATAAACACAGCGTTAGACACTTCAGGGTATGCATCGGTTGAAAAATTTGATAAAATAAGGAGACTGGTGGATGTTTTTCTTTATGATATCAAATTTGCAGATGAAGCCCATCATATTCAATACACGGGAGTATCAAATAAGCTTATTATAAAAAATCTGAAGTTTTTGTTATCGAAAGAGGCCAATGTATGGATACGGATCCCCCTTATCCCGGGGATTAATGATACTCCAAAAAATATCAATGGGACAATCCACATCCTCAAAGATGTAGGTTTTTCAGACAGGGTGCATTTGTTAGCCTATCATGATTTTTCAACGGTAAAGATGCAAAAGATGATTGAAAAGGTGAATCGAAGGGCTAAAGGAACAATTAACAAAAATAATGGTCAATTAGAACTGGACACGATCAAAGAAATCTTTCAATCTCAAGGTTTTGAAGTGAAGGTGGGTGGCTAAGGATGAATGAGAGAATAAAAAAACTGAGAGAAAAAAGTTACAACGCAAAACCCCATATTTCATCTGAGAGGGCAAGGTTGGTGACGGCCTTTTATAGGGAAAATCAAGGTAAGTATTCAACCCCTGTTCTTCGTGCTTTGAATTTTAAAAACTTGTGTGAAAAGCAGACAATATATATTGGTGAAGATGAGTTAATTGTTGGTGAAAGAGGGCCATATCCAAAATACGTTCCCACCTTTCCGGAGTTAACATGCCACAGTCTTGAGGATTTGAAGGTCTTGGATCAACGTCCCATGACTTCTTATAAAGTATCAGAACAGGATATGACTATCTATGAAGAAGAGATTATCCCCTTTTGGACCGGGAGAAGTATTCGTGACAGAATCGTGCCAAACATGACAACTGAATGGAATTTACTATATGAAGCAGGTGTTTTTACCGAGTTCATGGAACAGCGTGCCCCGGGGCACACCACCCTTGACGGTAAAATTTATGCCATGGGAATGAGAGATTTTAAGAAACAGATCCTTGAAGCTAAAGACAAGCTTGACTTTTTGACGAATGAACGCGCCTTTGATGAACTTCAAGAACTTGATGCCATGATGATTTCATGCGAGGCGATAGAAATCTTTGCCAACAGACATGCTGATTTGGCTGAGGAAATGGTCGAGGGGGAGAAAAATCCTCAAAGGGTAAATGAATTAAAGGAGATAGCAAGAGTCTGCAGAAAAGTGCCTGCCAACAAACCCGAAACGCTGCATGAGGCTATTCAAATGTATTGGTTTGTCCATTTGGGAACGGTAATGGAATTAAACGGTTGGGATGCCATGAATCCGGGACATTTGGACCAGCATTTGTACCCATTTTATAAAAAGGAAGTAGAACAAGGCAATCTTGACAGAGAACAGGCAAAAGAACTTTTGGAATGTCTCTGGATCAAATTCAACAATCAAACGGCACCGCCTAAGGTAGGAGTAACTGCATTGGAAAGTGGTACTTACAACGACTTTACCAATATCAATATCGGGGGTTTAAAAAGAGATGGTAGTGACGGAGTGAACGCGTTGTCCTATCTATTACTTGAAGTCATTGACGAGATTCACCTATTGCAGCCCGGTTGTAATATACAAGTCAGTCATAAAACTCCAGATGCGTTTGTAAAAGAGGCTTGCAAACTAATCAGAAAAGGGTATGGCTATCCTAGTGTATTTAATACTGACGAAACCGTTATGGAGATGGTCAGAGTCGGTAAGCGTATTGAAGATGCAAGGGAAGGTGGCTGCAGCGGCTGCATTGAAACAGGAGCTTTTGGTAAAGAAGCGTATATTCTCACAGGTTATCTGAATGTACCTAAAATACTTGAACTAACGCTCAACAACGGCATTGATCCTTTAAGTGGGAGAAAAATTTCTCTTCAGACAGGTGAGGCATCTGAATTTGACTCTTATGAGAACCTTTTGAAAGCATTCAGAAGGCAATTAGAATATATAGTGGATATAAAAATAAAAGGCAACAATTATATTGAGAGAATTTATGCCAAACATATGCCGGCGCCGTTTTTAAGTGTTTTGATCAGTGATTGTATTGAAAAGGGCAAGGATTATTACAACACTGGTCCAAGATATAACACCAATTACATCCAATGTTGTGGGATAGGCACAATAACGGACAGCCTTTCAGCCTTAAAGAAACACGTGTTTGAAGATAAACGGTTTGATTTGACAAGGTTGATTGACACACTCAATCAAAATTTTGAAGGCGAAGAAATTACCCGACAATTTTTATTGAATAAGACGCCTTTCTACGGAAACGATGATGATGAAGCGGATGATATCATGGGGGAAATCTTTGAAATGTTGTTTCAAACTATCGATGGTAAAAGGAATACCAAAGAAACATCCTATCATATGAACATGCTCTCCACCACCTGTCACGTCTATTTCGGTAAAAAGCTTGCCGCAACTCCCAACGGCAGGTTGGCGTATACACCGGAATCTGATGGCACTTCTCCTTCACATGGCGCGGACACCAACGGTCCCACGGCGGTGATCAAGTCTTTATCCAAGATGGATCAGGTGAAAACCGGGGGTACTTTACTCAACCAAAGGTTTCTTCCCTCTGTCATTCAAGGAGAAGAAGCCATAGAAAAATTGATGCAGCTCATCAAAACCTATTTTAAACTGGGCGGGCACCATATTCAATTCAACGTGGTAGATTCAAAGACTTTAAAAGATGCACAAAAACATCCGGAAGAATATAAAGACTTATTGGTTCGAGTCGCGGGATACAGCGATTATTTCATCGATCTGGACCGATATCATCAAGAGGAGATTATTGCCAGAACCGTTCAAGAGGAATTATAAACAATAAAAAAGGCCGGAGAGCTTATAGCTTTCCGGCCACATTTTCTGCATTTTCCGGTGGTTTTACTGATAAATCATCCCCAGAAAACATCAAGGAGATTTCACGTTCCTGATAAAAAATGGGTTCAAAAACTTCTCAAGGAGTTTCATTACTTATTACTTTTTTCGCCTAAATCATTTTCAGGATACGTTTTATTAGATTCATCGAGTCAGCAGTTTATACTGTAAATAAGGTTGAAAATCGCTACATTGCTGAGGGTGGGATATAGCGAATTTCGTACACGGAAAAATCTCCTTAAGCCTATTTTTAATATAGACTCAATTTCATTATACTACAGTTCAACTTTTTTTTGATAAACTTTTTTATAAGAAAGAATGTTGTTTTGTAAAAATATTCTAAATATACCGGGTTTATAAGTAAATAAATACTAATATATAAGTTATTTATAAGTTAATATTGCTATTACTTGCAATATGTAATCTTATTTCTACCGGTGTTTTTGGAACGATAAAGGGCCTTATCTGCAAGATCGATATAGTATTCCACATCTTTTTCAAGGTCGGGTAATAGGGAACAAGCTCCAATACTGATGGTAATCACATCAGAAGCTTCTGAATAGTGATGAGGAATGCGTAGGTCGCTGACTGCTGACAACATATCCTCCGATTTTTTCATAATTCCGTTTTTGTCAGTATCCGGAAGAATACACAGAAATTCCTCTCCACCGTAACGACCTACCATATCTGTAGGTCTTTTTAAGGTATTGGATACGGCTTGAGCTACAGAATAAAGTGTGACATCTCCGGCTATATGGCCGTAGTTGTCATTATAGTTTTTAAAGAAATCGATATCTAACATGATAAATCCAAGGAACTTTTGATTTCGAAATGCCAATTTCATTTCTCTTTCGAATGCTTCCATGATCGCTCTTCGGTTGGGGATTGCCGTTAATCTGTCTGTATTTGATAATCTGATGAGTTCGTCTCTGTATTCTTTCATCTTTAAATGATTTCTAACTCTTAATTTGACGATATCGATATTATAGGGTTTTCGTATATAATCAACAGCACCAAGACTTAACCCTTCGGATTCGTTGCCGGAATCATTTAAGGCAGTTACGAATATAACCGGAACATTTTTTAACTCTTCATTCTTTTTGAGTTCCTTACATACTTCAAATCCGTTCATCCCAGGCATCATCACATCAAGTAGAATCAAATCCGGTTTATTTTCCTTTGCTATTTTCAGCGCTTCTTCCCCGCTTTTAGCAAATAAAGTGTTGTATTGCTCTTTTAGTGTGGTATTAAGGATAACGATATTCTGTGTAACATCGTCAACGATTAATACAGTTTGTTTTTTATCCATTTGGTTGCCCTCTCTTTGAACTTTTAGAAGATGCTTTGGTGATTTTATTCATTTCTTTTAAAGCTTCTTTGTAATTTAAGTCAATGATTTTCTTCTTAACCTTTTTGACATGATCAGTATACCCTAAATTATGAAATATTTCCTCATTATTCTCTAAAAAATCCAATGCTGATAAATCATTTCTCAACAGCATTTCCTTTAGAGGAGTGAGTATTGATGACAAGTCATGATCAACTGAATTGATTAATAATTGATCTGGGTGAGTTGTTGTTTTTTTTGGAGGAGTCCAAAATTCTTGTATTTTTTTATAAAGCTGTGCCTTTTTCAATGGCTTTGTTAGATAAGCATCCATACCTGTATGATAGCATTCTTTTTCCTGATCTTTTGTCGCGGTTGCTGTTAAAGCAAAAATGACAGTCCGCTTAAGCTGTTTTTTTTCTTCATAATCTCTAATGATTTTAGTGGCTTTTAGGCCATCTAAAACAGGCATGTATAAGTCCATTAAGACTAAGTCAGGGTGTTCTTTCTTTATCATTTCTACCGCTTCTTCTCCATTTTTAGCTTCCAATATCTTGAGTTCTTTGTCATACTCTTTTAGATACTCCCTGAATAAAAATCTGCTGGTTTCAACGTCATCCACAATTAAAAATTTGGAGCTTGAGTGTTTTGTTTCTTCATTATCGCGTCTCACGGGATTATACGTTTTATATTCTTTCTTTTCTTCCTTGAAACGTTGTTCTTCAAATTCTATGCTATTCTTATAATTTGCTTGAAGCTTAAAGTAAAAGGTTGACCCTTTTTTCAACTCGCTTTCGAATTTGATTTTGCTTCCCATTTTTAGTGCAATTCTTTGAGAAATGATAAGACCCAAACCCGTTCCACCAAATTTCTTTGTGGTGGAAGTATCGCCTTGTGAAAAGGCTTTAAAAATATTATTTTGTTGTTCTTTACTCATTCCGATACCGGTATCCTTTATTGAAAAAAAATAACTGCCGGTTTTCTCTCTTAGTGGCGTGAATCGAACAGTCAATTCAACCTTACCCTTTTCAGTAAACTTTACGGCGTTACTAAGTAAATTGTTCAGTATTTGTTTGAGTCTTGCGTGATCGATAAAGGCAAATTGTGGGAGTTTTTCATCAATAGAGACGATTAAATCTAATCTCTTTTTGAAGACTTCCTTTTGAACCGATTTAACAGATTCAGCTATGAGTTCATGTAAATCTGAAAGGGTTTGTTCCAAATGTAATTTTCCTTCTTCAATTTGTGAAAAATCGAGGATGTCATTAACAATAGATAATAGGGAGTTGGCATTTAAGGAAATGCTCTCAAGAAACTGTTTTTGAGCAGTGTCTAAGGGCGTGTTTTTTAGCAGATCTGCAAAGCCGATGATGCCGTTTAGAGGTGTTCTTATTTCATGACTCATATTGGAAAGGAATTCTGTTTTGGCTTTTCCGGCTGCTTCAGCTTTTTTTTGTGCCTCTTTGAGTTCGGTGATATCTATACCTGTAGCCATAACAGTTTTTTTTCCGTAGTAATCCATTATTTTTAAATTGATCATTTCCCAAAAGACTTCTCCGTCTTTTCTTTTTGCCTGCCATTCAAAGTCCTGCGGGCCTTCTGTTACAGTCCTTTTTATCCATCGCATTGCATCTTCGTAGGAATGAGGGGTCCCACACATCATTTGTTCAAAATCAAATTCATCTATACTGTTTACACCATATAAAGATAAGGCTTTATGATTTGCTTCGATGATTTTCCCAGTGTCTATGTCATGAATCAAGATGGATACGGGAGAATCCCAAAAAAGAGAACTAAATTGCTTTTCTCGTTTTACTAATTCCAAATTGGCTTTTTTTTGTTCGCTAATATCTCTAATAAAAACAACCAATTGAGGGGTGTTAACCTTAAAGATGGTTACACTGATTTCTACATCCAAAACTTTCCCGTCTTTTCTTCGGTGTTTTGTTTGAAATCTGTCATGACCATTTTCCATTATTTTTTGCTTGTGATATGCAACTTCTTCTTCAGATTCAATAGCTTCGAAATCAGGGATACCCATTTGTAAAAGCTCGTGTCTTTCATAACCCAACATGCTGCAAAAAGCACTATTGACCCTTGTCAGTCGACCGTCTATATCCGCTATAAAAAAACCATCAATAGTTGTTTCCAGTATGGTCATCAACTCTTTTTCTTTTGTGCGATTTTTTGTGACGTCTCTTGCAGCTGCGAAAATCAGATTATCGTGAGGATGCGATCGCCATTCGATGATTTTGTAATCTCCACTTTTAGAAAGGTATCGATTACAAAAATTGAGAACGTTTTCATTGTTAGTCAGTTTTTTCATCTCTTCTTTTGTGGGGCCTATATCATCCGGATGAACGAAGTCTAAAAAACATCGCCCTTCCAATTCTTTTATTTCATAACCTAACAGTTGTTCCCATTCTTTATTTAGCTTAATGAAATTGCCTTCTAAATCAGTAATACAGAGAAGGTCAAGATTAATATTGAAGAAGCTCTCGTATTGATTGAGTTTTTCTCTTTCATTTGTTATATCTGTAAAAAGGGTGATAAAAAAACCTTTTTGAGGTGAAAACACATGAACTTTATACCATTTCTTCATGTGGTTACTATATGATATATAAGTTTCATAACCGCCATGAAGCGCGATGTTTTCAAAAATCTTCTTCTGGTGAAGTTTCGCTATTTCTCCAGCAGTATGGATTTCAGAAAACTTGTGTTTTAACAAGGTATCCTTTTGAATGTCCATGATTTGTTCAAATAGGGTGTTGAAGTGTAAAAATACAAAATCCACTGTATTTTGATTTGAACTCGTTATTATCTTTTGATAGGCATATCCAATAGGTGAATTTTCCAATAACACTTCAAGCCGCTTATTCAAAATGCATCCTCCAAATTATTTATCGACATTGTTGGAGTATCATTAATATTTAGTAAAATAAGATTTCTGCATTATACCATTTGAAAACTGTTTGGAGAACAGTTTATAGTAGTTAATATATTTCATTTTCAGAATCTTTTAATTGATGATAGAGTTCTTCAAGATCTTTGCATAAAAAGGCATCTACTAATCTTGCTTCATAAAGGATGCCTCTGTAATCTCTAATATCTTCAATAGCTTCTTCAAGACTCATTCTTTTTCGGTAGGGACGATCAGACGTCATGGCATCAAAACTGTCACTTAGGGAAATTATTCTTGATTCTAACGGAATGGCTTCACCTTTTAAGCCATCCGGATAACCGGATCCATCCCATCTTTCATGATGATAACGGACAATTTTGGAGATTTCAGACATGCCTTTGGTTTCTTTAAGAATTTCCTCGCCCTTTTCTGAGTGCTTTTTGATTTCATTGAATTCTTCAGGTGTCAAAAATGTAATTTTGTTTAAAATGGCCCTTGTCACAAATATCTTACCTACATCGTGTACTAAACTGGCCCAATAAATCTTATTGATTATTTCTTTTGACAGTCCTAATTTCTCACCAAGCATTGCTGAATAAGCGGCAACCCTTTCCGAGTGTCCTCTAGTGTATGCATCATAATATTCAATGGCTTTGACAAGTGAGAGGACGATATTTGTCTGGAAATCTTGTTTATTCTTTGCGGATTTTTTTAATTCAAGATAGGATTCATATATATATCGTTTTCATAAAAAAAGGAA
>CAZVPY010000064.1:0-8053 GCA_964629135.1 uncultured Thermotogaceae bacterium
TTCCTTTTGGACCATTTTTGGCGATCGGGATTTATTTAGCGCTTTTAATTGGAGAGCAAGTATCGATGTTTTTAGGACGGCTTTATCAATAAAGCTGAATA
This sequence comes from uncultured Thermotogaceae bacterium, assembly GCA_964629135.1. Taxonomy (GTDB): domain Bacteria; phylum Thermotogota; class Thermotogae; order MWEM01; family MWEM01; genus JASUTC01. The sequence goes on from CAZVPY010000064.1 coordinate 102, forward strand.
AGCAGGTGATATGAATGGAACATTATGAAAATGAAAATAATAATCAGACATATGGGGGGCTTCCTGAAATTCCCGTTGGCAGCCATCTTGCCCTCTTTTTCACAGATGAAGATGAGCTGAAAGATATTGTTTGTCCCTTATTGGAAAGAGAGATCAAACAAAACCGTCGAGTGGTTTACATCCGTAACGGGGTTGACGTTGAGTGGATCAAAAGTTGCATAGAAAATTACAACCCGGATAAACATGAACATTTTTTAAAGGCTTGGACGGCCACAGACATTTCCCTGAGACGAAACGGGTTTACGCCTCGCACGCTGTTGGAACTCTCACAATCTGAAGCCACCAAATCCACGGACGAGGGTTTATCTGGATTAACGGTCATGTTAGAAGTGACCAACGTGCTGATGCAGCTATTCCTTGAAGGTCGCTTCATGGACTTTTTTACCGCCCTTCAGGATCAGTTGGCCATGACAACCAACCGTTTTATTTTCCAATACAATTTATCAAAGTTAGACAAACGGGTGTTACACATGATTATGACCGAACATCCCTGTTTGCTACATGACAACGAGTTAGAATTCAATCCCTTTTATACAAAAAAAGATGAATCTCCGGCAAAACGATTCATCAGCCATGTCAAATCGTTAAACCTTTTAAAGCAGGAAAATGAAGGGGTGAAGTCTAAAAATCAAGAACTCCAATCCTGTAAACAAAGATTGGAAGATACGGTATCAGCCCTTAAAAACGAAATGAAACGTCACGAAGAAGAACTGCTGAGAATTAAGGAAGAAAATAAACAAAAAGTCGAACGAATCGAACGCGTACAAGAACAACTAAAGATCGATCAGCGGGAAATTCAAGAACACAAAGATAAAGAAACGGCTTTACAGGAACAGTTGAAAAGAAAAATCCGAAGCATTGAAGATTTACAGAAAAATTTTGATATCTTTAAACTCAGGCATTCTAAATTCGAAGAAGAGATAAAAAGTCGGGATGAGACAATTGACAAATTGTCAAAACAAATCGCATCTTCAGAAAATTTGCTCAGTGAAAAAGAAAAGATTTTAAGTGAAAAAAATCAGATCATCGATTCTCTAAAACAGACACTGGCATCTGAAAAACAAAAATATACAGATATCGATAAAACCATCCGAGAATTTGAAGATAGGGAACAAAAGTATCAGAGTAAAGTGGAAGCACTTGAAACTAACCTTTCTGAAAAAGAAAGTAGTATAGAATCTTTAAAGACTGAAATGGAAAGACAAAAGGAAAATTTTGAAATTACCCAACAGGCCTTTGAAGAATACAAAGAAGTTAATGCCGACCTGGTTCGTGAAACTGATAGTTTGGAGCAACAACTTGTCAATTTAAACAACCAAGTCGAACAAGCCCATACTGACAAACAACATCTGAAAGATGAATTAACACAAGCACAGCATGAAATAAATCATCTTAAAACTGAAATTGAACAATCAGAAACCATGATCGCAGAAAAAACATCTGCATCAGACACCTTAGAAAATCAAGTGGCAGAGTTGGAAATACAAAGAGACCGGTTAAAAGAGGAAAATCAATCGTTGTATCAAAAAATAGAAGAACAAAATGAAAAATCCACTGAAGAAAGAGAAGCCTTGCATGTTCAAATAGCTTCACAAAAGGATAGAATTGAAGAATTAACTACAACTCTCTCTCATACAAAAGAACAACGTCAGAAAAACGAGGATTTATCTCAAGAGCTAAAAACAGCGAAAGAGCATTTGCAAACGCTTCTAAGCGAAAAAGAGGAAACGCTGAATGACAAAAACCGCCAAATATACCGTTTTTCTTCATTGTATGATGAATTCAGGCAAAAGGCAGCCGTCTTAAATGATGAAAAGCATAGAATCGAAAAAAAATATACGGAAAACATGCACAAAGTGTCTTCTTCATTAAAAAGCATTAAAGCCCATCATGATTTGGACAAACAGAAATTGGAAGATGCAAAAATACAGATGGAAACGTTGAAAGAAACAGCGAAAAAACTCACAATCGCCAATGAAACTTTAAATCAAGAAGCTGCCAATGGGAAAAAAGCCTTACAAGAATTGCGTGTTTCCCTTGAAAACGCGGAAAAGCAAAATGAAAAATTGCGTAATATTTTAAAATCCACCAATCAAAATGCCTCAAAAATAGAAGAAAATAATCTATCCTTAAAGGGAAAACTTTCTAAATTCCAGGAACAACAAGAAAAACTTTTAGAAAGAGAGAAGACATTGACTCAAGAAAGAGATCACCTAAAATTGGAAATGGAATCCCTCCAGCAAGTGAGTAGAGAACAAGTAGAACAACTACAGAAGAAGCTGGAAAAGTCTCACAATTCATTGCAAAATACCCAAAAAGAAAAGGCTCAATTACAATCGGAAATTGAAAAAATCCAGCACAGTTTAAAGGCGCATCAAGATCGTCTCGATGAATTAGACTCAGAAAACAAAAAACTGACCGAAATTATCCATCAAGCAAAAGCAAATGAAGAATCCCTTCGCGAAAAGGTTTCCTCAAGTGAAATAGAACTTGAAAGGGCTTCGGCAGAAAAGAAAAGAATAAACGAGAAAATGGATCATGTAAACAATTCTCTGACAAAGCTACAGGAAAAACATTCCCGTTTACAACAAGATGTAACGGAGATGCGTAACGCTGTTGGTAATAGAGATGAGATAATTACCCAAAAAGATAAGCGGTTGGAGGAGTTACAAGAAGAGCTGAATCGGAAAAACGATGAAATTAAATCTCTACACCATAGTTTAGAAGATACGAAAGTTCACAAGGCTAATGCGGAGAGTGAGAGACAAAGGGTTCAAGAAGTTTTGGATCAAAATAATCAAGAAAAGGAACAGCTGAAAACAGAAGTAAAAATGTTGAAATTAATGATAGAGGAGAAAGAAGGTATTCTTAGCAAGGAAATGAACAAAATCATCCAAATGAAAGACGAAATCGAACATCTTAAGTATGATAAATTATTGTTGACCAGGGAAAAAGATACCCTGATTCAAAAATTCAATCTAATTGAAAAAAAACTCAGTTCGTTTGGTGCACCTTCTTCAAACGATAACCTTGAAAATTATCGTATGATGCAAATTAGTAAGTCTCTATCTGATAATAAACCATCTGAGTAATATGTCTTATGCGTACTAAAGAGAAATTTTTCTTCTTCCTGTTTTTAACGTACATATTGTTGTTGAGTTTTCTTCTTTTCGTTAATGATTTAAATGTGAATTATTCACGTTATCCACTTGAAGATAAGGTGTTACATTACGCAGCGTTTTTTTTCGGACAACTTTTGATTTTCTTTGCGGGTAAGATAAAGGGAGTTATCCGATATTTTTCCTATTCATTGTTTTTGTTGTTGCCGGTTATTGCAGAGATTGTTCAACAATTTCTTCCAAGGCGAGTATCAGATGTTTCTGATATGCTAGCCGCTTATTTTGGAATCACAACTTGTATTATTTTATGGTATCTGATAAAATTTTTACACAAATATTTCTTTCTGAAGGAGCGTTAACATGTGCAGAATGATGGGTGTTATCTCAAAAAGGCTGGAAGAAGTTGAAGACTGGATAGAACCACTTGTTCAACAATCCAGATATGGTACTAAAAATCCTCACGGGGATGGTTACGGGATTGCCTTTTATGAAAACGGTCAACTCCATACCAGACGTGAAGTTGCTCCCATTTGGGAAAGAAAGACCGATTTTTCAGCTGATGCTGGTAAAATCCTCATTCTTCATACCAGAAAGGCGAGCAAAGGTTCGATTAACCTTAACAACGTACACCCATTTACATCAACAACCGATGATGATTCCTTTGTTTTTTGCCATAACGGGACAATATTTGACATTGATAAACTTAGAACAACAAAATCACCGGATTACGAAGATACATCCGACTCAAGAATCTTTTTTGAACTGTTCCTGAATAAATATGAGTTAACGGGAGACTTTGTTGAAGCTGTTCAAATAACGGTCTCTGATATTGCCTCTACATGCTCTTCAATCACTTCTATGAACTCTTTTTTCTCCAATGGAAAGCAACTAATTGTGGTAAGGTATTGTTTGGATGAAGAAGATTATTACACATTGGGTTATTCTAAACTAAGGGATTCAGATGATGGGTACGTTATCACAACTCAGCAATATGACGATGAAACCTCATGGCAGTGGTTGGAAAATAAAACCATTACCGTTTTTCAGCCTGATGGGTTTCAACAGTTTAATATCTCGGATCACTGAAATCCCTCAAACCGTTTCCCAGAAGCGTAAAACCCAGAACTGTCAGTGCCATCATAATCCCCGGAAATATTGCCAGCCAAGGCGCTCTATCCATGTAATTCTGTGATTCCATCAGCAATCTTCCCCAACTGGGAAAAGGCGGTTGTGTTCCCAGGCCGATATAACTTAAGCCCGCTTCAGATAAGATAGCAAAGGCGAAATTGGTTGTTACCAACACCGTCAAGGAAGCTCCAATATGAGGCAAAAAGTGTTTCCAAATCATAACCGGTAGTCGCGTTCCTATGGATTGGGAGGCAATGACGAAAAACCTGTGTTTTAGGCTGATGGTCTCATTTCTGACTTGACGGGCAAATATGGGAATTCTCACAATGCCAATGGCGATCATGGCGTTTACAATATCCGCACCGAAAACCGAAACGATGGCAATGGCAAAGACAATGGCCGGAAAAGCGAACAGTCCGTCCATCAAACGCATCAAAATCTCATCCACTACCTTATTACTCATCCCCGATAAAAAACCCACTACAAGTCCACCAAACAGGGCGATCACCGTGGAGATGATTCCCACTTGCAAAGCAATTTGCCCCCCAACCATACATCTACTGAATAAGTCCCTACCGTATTCATCCGTTCCGAAGGGGTGAGAAATACTTGGAGAAAGAAAGCGGGAACGAATATCCATTTTGTAGGCATCGTATGGTGTATACCAAAAACTTAGAATTGAAAGAAATACCACAAAAAGAATGATGATCAAACCACCGATAAAACTAGCATGATGCCTGGTTCGAAAGTGTGAGAGCTGGAAAGTCAGAGAACTGAAACTCCATTTATTCTTGCCATAACAGTGTTTGTACTTTTCCGGACAAGGTTTTTTATTCTTCATATCCATCTCCTCACCTAATTCTCGGATCGATGATCATGTGAACCATGTCCATGATGAAGTTGATCAAAATGGTAACAACGGCAATCCAAATGACTACACCTTGAACAACCGGCAAATCCCTTCTTTGAACGGAATAAAGCAACAACCTTCCCATCCCAGGAATGGAAAAAACAGACTCGATAATGATGGTCCCAGCCAAGATCGAGGCCGCTTGGAGTCCAAATACGCTTAAAACCGGAATCATTGCATTTTTAAGAATGTGCGTGTTAAAAACTCTTCTTTCACTGACTCCTTTTCCCGTGGCAGTTCGGGCATAATCCTCGTTCATATTCTCTATGATAGAACTTCTGATCATTCGAATCAAAACAGATGAGGAGATGATAGCCAGTGATAGTGCCGGAAGGATGATGGATTTCAGCCACCCAAAAACATTCACTGTCATTGGAACATATCCTCCCGATGGAAAAAGATGAAATCGAACGGAAAAAACTAACAGAAAAATGATGCCCAACCAAAAACCGGGGATGATTAATCCGATTTGAGAGGTAGAAGTAATCAAATAATCTATGAATTTATTATGCTTTTTAGCTGAAAGGATACCTAAAGGAAAGGAAATCACAGTTGTTAATAAAACACTCAAAATTGTTATTGATAACGTTGGCGGTAGGGAAGAAAGGATCACTTCCGAAACGGGTTTTTTATAACCGGTAGAATCGCCCAGATCCCCTTTAATCAAATCCCCTAACCAAAAAAAATAACGCAAGACCACCGGCTTGTCTAAATTTAATTCCCGCTCAAGATTTTCAATGGCACTTTGATCCGCATCCAATCCCAGAATAACTTGTGCAGGGTTGCCGGGTAGGGCGTTAAACACAAAAAAAGAAAGCAATGAAACGGCGAAAACAGTGATAATGCCCGTTAACAGTCGCCTAATCGCAAAGGATAACATGCTGATTATTCAAGTTCTTCAATACTTAAATGGTCGTTGGTGTAAATGCAAATCTCACTGGCGATTTTTAATGATTCCACGGCAATATCCTTAACATCCATTGATGTGTTTCTCAACAGAGCCCTGGCACTTGCCAATGCATAACTGCCTCCTGAGCCAATCGCCGTAACATCTTCATCCGGTTGTATGACTTCACCATTTCCGGAAATGACCAGTAAGTTTTCTTTATCGGCTACGATTAATAAAGCCTCTAGTCTGCGAAGCATTTTATCCGTTCGCCATTCTTTAGCCAATTCAACGGCAGCCCTTGGGAGATTCGCACTGTTTTTTTTATAATAGGCCTCAAACTTCTCAAACAAGGTGAAGGCATCTGCAACTGAACCGGCAAATCCTGCAACTACTTGGTTATCACCCAATTTTCTTACTTTTCTTGCCGTTGATTTCATCACGGTATTCCCCTGAGTTACCTGACCGTCACCTACAATAACCGTTCTTCCATCTTTTTTTATGGCAAGAACAGTTGTTCCTCTAAATTCCACTTTTAAGCCTCCAGTTCATTTGTAAAAAGGGTGGGGTTTACCCACCCTTTAATGATTATTCTTCCAAAAAGCCGTCTACACTATTCCAAATGGTTTTGGATCTGGCATCAAAGGGATGCCCGTTCCAAAGACAGAGATTGGCCTTTTTCCCTTCTTCTATGGAACCGTATTCATCGTCAATACCCAATATTTTTGCAGGCATGATGGTGAGGGATTTCAACATCCCATTTTCATCGGCCCCGTAATTACAAGCCATGCCTGCCTGCAACCTTAACACTTCAGACGGAAATACCGGATGATCACTCATACACCCAAATAGGATGCCTTCTTCCAAAGCAATCCTGTAAGAGTTAAAGGTCATATCTTTCAACTCAACTTTTGAGCGGCTGGACATGATAGGCCCCAACAATATGGGTATTCCGGCTTCTTTGATTTCATCTTTCACTTTGATGTATTCCGTACAATGCTCGATCACCATGTTAATGTCAAATTCTTTTTTGATTCTGATGGCGGTGAGAATATCTTCAGCCCGATGACAGTGAACTCGAGCCGGTATTTGTTTATTCAAAACCATAACGGCTGCTTCCATCTTACTGTCATGTTCTGTGAAGGGTTTATCCTCTTTCTCAGCCTTTTTCTTTTTCTCGATGTAATTTTTCGCATCGAAGAAAAACTTTCGGATAACAGCTGCTGTTCCCATTCGGGTAACGGGCATCTTTTTCTGTTCGGAGTAAACACGCTTGGGATTCTCCCCGGTTGCCATTTTCAATCCGTTATCCTCTCGGATTAACATTTCTTTTACATTCTTTTTCTTCGAATATTTGGCGATAAAACTCAGTCCACCTACAGGATTAGCACTTCCTGTGAGCACGCAATAAATCATCACACCGCCCTTTGCCGCTTCAGGAATAGATATATCACTAGGTGAAAAACCATCTAAACTTCTTACATTTGATGTCACCGGATCGGAATACTCATTGGTATCATCATATTCATAGCCTTGTCCATCCGGATTCAAGCCAATATGTGAATGTGCATCGATGAATCCGGGCATCAACATACCGCATTTTCCATCAATCGTCTCATCTATATTTTCTCTATTTTTAACCTTATAATCCGTTTCTTTGATGACACCATCTTCTATCAAAACCTCACCCTTAAACGGCTCTGATGTCATGGTATGAACCACCACGTTTGTTATTAAGGTTCTCATATAATCAGCCCCTCTTCCTTCATACTGTATGCGATTTTACCGTTTACAAATGTGTACAAAATCCTATGCGTGGGATCAAGCAATTCTCGATCCGTCAGGATGA
>CAZVPY010000065.1:0-8021 GCA_964629135.1 uncultured Thermotogaceae bacterium
ACGAAGCCGGTCAAGACACATCCCTTGGTCCGGGAGATTAGTGTATAATAACAACAAATCAGATCGAAAGGAATTGTGTTTATGATTACTTTTTTTGAAAAAATCCTTTATTTTCTCCCTTTTGTCATCTTATTCTTAGTTTCTACCCTCTTTTTTCTGTTATCATTCTCTGTTTTTGGTGAAGGCAGCATCTTAGACCAAATCATCGGCTTTTTGATGCAAAATATCCCAACATTCATCATTCTGTTCTTGGCCTTTTTTTCAAAAAATCATCCAAAAATCGGAGGATTCATTCTGATTATCATCTGGGGTTTCTTTTTCTTCTTTTTCCATGCCTATCGAAACTTATCTCTGCTTTACATGATTATTCCCATTTTGATTGCTGGAATTCTGTTCTTTTTTCGAGATAAATTTAGGCATTGATTTAAATTAATTCGATCATCTTATTTTTAGCCATCATTTCCTCAGTCTTTGGTCCAAAAGAGATATGATTGATTCTAATTCCTGTTTTTTCCTCAATAAATGTCATGTATTTCAAAAAATTGATATGGCGGGTATCCGGCCATCCTTTCAATGTTTCATAAACAGGCTTTGCCACAAAGAAATCGTATGAGGATGAGGGGATCTCCTTGATCTTGCCATTCACATCGTATGCCGTACAAATCTTGATCTCATCCATTCCGTTCAGAACATCTGCCTTCGTAATGACAAATTCAGTCAAACCCGATCTGATTTTTGCATATCTCAACGCTGGTAAATCCAGCCAACCAACCTTTCTGGGTCGCCCGGTTGTGGCACCGTATTCGTTGCCTTTTTTCCTTAGCTCTTCAGCTTTTCTTTCATCTGTTTCTTCGGTTGGATAAGGACCTTCGCCCACACGGGTTGTATAGGCTTTTAATACACCCATGACCGAATCCAATTCAAAGGTTGAAAAACCAACGGCTGAAACACCATGGGCCATACACGCGCCTGAAGTTACAAAGGGATAAGTTCCAAAGTCCAAATCCAACAACACCCCTTGAGCTCCTTCAAATAAAACCGTTGTGTTTCTGAACACATATGCCATATCCACAGCACTGGCAATATTCACATTCATCTGCTCTAATTTTTTCCTTAAAAGAACCAAATATTCGAATACATCCTTATAATCCATTTCAAGTTTTTCATCATACATCTTCATCTTTAATTTATAGGAATTTTTCAACCTTTCCATTAACATTTCTTCATCCAACAGATGATAAAACTTGATGCCTTCTCTGGAAACTTTATCGGTATATGCCGGACCAACTCCCTTTTTTGTGGTGCCAATGGGATTGTCCCTCCAACTTTCAATGATGGCATCTTCTTGTTTATGCCAAGGCAAAACCAAAAACACTTCTCTGTCGATATGAATTCTCGAGGAAAAACCGGGATAATCTTCTTCAATGATCTCAATTTCCTTGATCATCTGTTCCAGATCAATCACCATACCGGCTCCCAAAAAAGCCTTTGAGTTACTATCCGGTGAAATGGACGGCAGTATGTGATTCACATATTTTTTTCCATCCACATAGATGGTATGACCGGCATTTGCACCACCGGAAAATCGAACGATCCATTCATAATCCTTGGCAAAGTAATTAACCACTTTGCCTTTGCCTTCATCTCCCCATTGAGCTCCAACAATTGCGAGTCTTTTCATCGATTAACCTCCAAATTTTTCTTCATTTTGACGTTAAAAGGCACCACCGCCGCCTCCACCTGAGCCGCCGCCTGCTCCTCCGGCTCCTCCGGAAAATCCTCCACCACTACCTGATGAAGATTTTGCAACAGTTTGTAAAGCCACATTTCTCACAGAACCAATATTATAACCCAGTCCATACCCGTATGCTCCATACATCAAGCTATGATTGGATTGGCTTTCCCATTGTTCACGGGGAACCAGCTCTTTCAATGCTTTTTCAACCTTATCCGCAATACCAAAAGCTGTAGCGTAAACCAAAAATTCCTCCCAAACAATCACCGAATCCGGTGGATATTCAGACATGAGTGAAAATTCTTCCAAAAATTTCTTCAGATTGATCCATTTTCTATAATAAGTCAAACCTTCTTTCGTCCATTTTCCAAAGACATCCTTTGGTAGGAAAAGGATGATGGAAGCAGTCAATAAATAAACACCTGAGAGAATGGCAGCCAACATCTGAAGATCGGCCGTGGGATCGGTAATCATGATAGGGGTTAAGACAATGCCACCGATTCCCAATAAAATACCTAGCAATAGGGCAAAAACATAGCCCGTTGTTTTGAAATAGCCTCTGGCTTTCACATTATCCTTCACAATACTCTGATACGCACTGTATTTTGAATTGAAAGCTTTTGCTTTGCTTTCGCTTTTCTTCAAAGACTTTTTCAAATCACTGAAATCAAGTTGGTTGTCTACAGAATACCCTTTAAGGAAATTAAAGAAATACGCTTCACTCTCGGATAAATCCGTTCCGGTTGATTGTTTCTTAAATACAATCACATCCGAAATTTTCTTTTTATCCACTTGATTGTCGCCAAATGAGATATAGTCTTTTCGATACAAATTCAACATAACGGCGGAAATCCCGTTGTTATCTACATTTCCAACTAAATTGACAACTGCCGAATTGACAAAATCCGGTGAGTCTTTTGTAGGCAATTCCCTTTCATAAAGCCCCTGATACTGAATTTCCGGTTCTTTTCCGAAAATTCTGAAAATCAGAATCAAAAGTGCCAAAATAACGAAGTAAGTAACGATTGGAATGATTATTTTAAACATTCGCTCTCTGTTGTACTTATTTTCTTCTTTTTTTATGCCATCTAAATCCAGAGAATTGTTCGAAACAGAAAACTTAAAATCTTCTGTAGTTCGAGGATCAAAAACCATTCTGGTTTCTGCAAAGGCATAAGGGGGTAGGTTATTAATTGACATTTCAATTGTATTGCCGTTTTGATCAACTTTTGCTTTTGGATGGGTATATATTTCCAATGGGTTCAGATTACTTGGAAGGTTGAACACGGCAATTAGATTATCAACAGGAGCATCCCAGTCAGAACCCCAGAATTGCCTGAATATCTGTGTACAGTCCTTTCCGTTCTCCACTACATATTTTGCAACATAACTCACGTGCAAAGTATATTCTTTTCCATCCGGGTCCATTTCCTGAGAAGAACCGTAAGGAACAAGCCAAACTCGAGCTTCAAATTCATTTTCATTATTCTTCAAATACTGAACGTACGCATCTTTGTCCTCTTCCACCCATATTCTTACATTACTGATCTTCACATATCTGGCAGGCGGGACATAGCGATATAATCCTCTAAAAGGCTTTCTCATGTCGTACTTAATCACTTCATGAACTTCAACTTCCCCCGTTTCCTTTACCGTCTGCTCTATTCTTGCAGTCTCAATAGAATACTTGGAAGATGTAAACCACTCACCATAATGTCCGGTAACAAACTGAACAACAAGAAACAACACGAAAGCAACAACACATGCAATAATGACCCTTCCAACGTTTTTCATCAGAAAACCTCCAATTACTCGTTTAATAATTGAAAAAAAAACGACTTTTTTTCATTTTTGACAATTCAATTTAGGAGAGAAAATCCCTCTCGTCGAAAATTTTATAAATTAACTCTTTCACACTGATTATAACAGTATCATAGGAATTAACAAAATTTTGTTTTCACATTGAGCATTATATGGTATATTCAGCAATTCCAGTAATTTTTATTCGTTAAGCGAATCTTTTTGATTATGCGGCTGATTATTTAATAGTCTATTTCATCGTAGTTTTCAACGGTTTTTTGGTTACCCTAATAAGTATTATAGTCTTTTATATTATAGTAAATACTAAAGACCTTTCCAAAAAAATAATTTTCAATCTTTCAGCGTCTATATACCCACATAGGGTATATCAAAAGGGGGCATCACATTGGAAGGCAGTCTTCAAGTAACAGCAACTGTTAGTTTTATAGCCGCTTTTACCGGTGGAATATTAAGTTTCTTTTCACCTTGTATCTTTCCTGTATTACCGGGATACATAGGTTTTATCATGGGTGACACCAAATCTCAATGGACAAAGATTATCAAATCGTTGGGATTTATTCTTGGATTAAGTATAATCTTCATTGGATTAGGCGCATTATCAGGCCTTATAGGATCCGCATTATCCCATTTCCAATTTTGGATTTCTCTAATTGGTGGATCATTTATCATTATACTCGCTTTATCTTATTTAAATTGGATTAAATTACCATCCTTCACCATCTTCAAAAATACTAACAGCCAAAGAAAAGCCACTGGTTTTTGGAGTGCAGTATTGTTAGGAATTTTGATTTCTTTTGTTTGGGTTCCTTGTGTCAGTCCTGTCTTAGGATCCATCTTGGTGATTGCAGCAAATTCCACGGATATTCTCAAAGGAACAACCCTTTTAACGGTTTATTCGTTGGGAATGGGTATTCCCTTATTTTTACTTGCAATGTTTGTAGGAGTGGTTTATAAGTATATGCCCCGTATCATGCAATATGAAAGTTTACTGAAAAAGATCGGTGGTATTCTCCTCCTCATTGTTGGAATTCTCATGATGACCGGTCAACTCAATAACTTACAGGTATAACACCAATGATTAGTATCTTTCCTGTGGGTAGATCGGAGACGAAAAAACCTATTTTATGGTAAAATAAGACAAAGAAAAATATCCCACAGGAAATGATCATTATGAAAAGATATTTAATTGACACCCTAAAGCAATACTTTTTAAATAGAGTAAAAGATGATAACGATGGTTTTTTATGTTTTTTAGCTAAAAAGAATTTTCCTAAACTCTTAGTTTTTTTATTTTTTTCAATCATTTTATTAATCTTAGCATTAATCCTTTCTGAGATTAACAATGAATACTCTGATATTATTTGGGCCCATTCAATTTTGTTGATTTTTTCTACAATATGGATCGTCTTGTTAAATATAAAGAAAAAGACTCTCAATCACAGGTCTCAGTGGTTGTTTTTAATACCGGCGATTGTTTATCTGATTTTTATCAGTTACTTGCTTGGTCATTATTCATACCGTTCGTTTTTTTTCTCCTCTTACACAGCGGTTATATTTACTTTTGCCATCATCTATACGGCTAAATGGCAAACAACAGCGTTATTATTCCTGGGAAGTATTGTTTACATGCATTTTTTCACTCCCTATGGAAAAACCGGTCCATCTAACTACACCTCTTCCAATCTCTTAACAGTCAGTATTATACTTCTCATCGCCTGGTTTTTTTCCAGGATTATCTATCTTATCTACAAAAACGAATATGAATCCCAAAGGGAAATAATGATTGCCAAAAAGTCTATTCAAATGGAGAGAATCGAAAAGAATCAATTAAAAGAGGAACTTCAGAATATCAAATATGATTTCAATGAAAAGATCAATGAACGAACCGAAGAGTTGAATCAGGCCAAATTAAAGGCGGAAGAATCAGATCGCACCAAGGCCTTGTTTTTGGCAAACATGAGCCATGAACTGAGAACACCACTTTCGGGTATCATTGGTACTTTAGAAATCCTTTCTGAACAGCAGATTACTCCGGAAGAAAGAGTGTCTTTGGTTCAAATGGCTTTGGAATCATCGGCTGAATTAAAACGCATTATCGATGAGTTAATGGAAATCAGCCGATTAAGATCCGGTCATTTTGAAGTGTCAGAAATTTCTTTTAACCCCAAACGTTTGTTTCTGCAATCAACAGATTTATTTAAAATATCCGCCAAAGAGAAGGGTATTGAATTTAAAACTAATTTTGAAGAACTTCCAAAAAAGATTATCAGTGATCCTAATCGTATTAAACAAATTGTAGATAATTTGTTGGGAAACGCGGTTAAGTTCACTAATGAAGGATTTGTTCATTCTTCGTTTAAAGTGAAAAAAAATGAACAAAATGGCGACGCATTGGTCATTGTGATTGAAGATACCGGAATAGGAATGGACGAATACACACAAAAAAAGCTTTTCGATTATTTTTATCAAGAAGACAGCTCCCTTCAAAAACAATACTCGGGAATTGGATTGGGCCTGACATTGGTCAAACACTATATCCAACAGTTTGAAGGAGTTATCAACTTAAAAAGTAATAAACAAAAAGGCACTCATTTTGAAGTAATCATACCCATCAAACGAATTGAAGAAACACAGCAGAATAACGTCGATTTAGAAAAAAAGCAATTATTAATCGGTACCTTAAACACTGTTTTGATTGTAGAAGACAATCGAATCAATCGTTTTATTCTGAAAAAAATTTTGCAAGAATCTCATTTAAAAGTGCTTGAAGCCGATAATGGAGAAAAGGCAATTGAAATCTTTGAAGCACATCATATTGATTTAATCTTTATGGATATTCAAATGCCTATTATGGACGGATATCAAGCCATGAAAGAAATTCACAAATTAGACAGGGGTATGGAAATCCCCATTATTGCCCTAACCGGTTATGCATCTGTAGAAGATAAAAAACGGATTATGGGTATGGGTTTTGATGATTATTTGGCAAAACCTTTTGAAAAAGAAGATATAATCAATTGCATACAAAAAACAGAGAAGGGAGAATACGATGAAAAAAAGAGTTGAAAATATAACGGATAACATTAAGGAGCTTTGTTCCATTCCAAGTCCCACCGGTTTTACACAAGTTATTGAAGACTATTTAAAGGAAATGTTCAAAGAAATGGGGTATGCGGTTTTTCAAACAAAAAAAGGCAGCATCAGAGTAACTCTTGGTGGTGAGGGTAATCCCTTGCTATTATCCGCACATATTGACACATTGGGAGCAATGGTCAAAGCGGTCAAAGATAACGGCAGAATTCGTATCACAAAATTGGGTGGTTTTCCTGAAAACAACATCGAAGGGGAAAATTGTATCATTCACACAAGAGACGGAAAAACGTATAGTGGAACCATACAATTAAACCATTCATCCGTCCACGTGTATGATGATGTGAACACCCTTAAACGGGATAATACAACGGTTGAAGTGGTTCTGGATGAACTAATTAAAACGGCAGAAGATACTCAAAAACTGGGTATCATGTCTGGTGATTTTATTTCCTTCGATCCAAGAACAGTAGTAACTGATTCCGGTTTTATTAAAAGCAGACACTTGGATGATAAGGCGAGTGCAGCCATTTTGATTGAATTGGCAAAGGCTATTAAAGAAGAAAAGATCAAACCGTCCAGACGTGTAGAACTGCTCTTTACCAATTATGAAGAAGTGGGACATGGTGCCTCAACCGGGATTCCGGATGACATTGACGAAATGATCGCTGTGGACATGGGAGCTGTGGGAGACGACTTAAAAACTGACGAAACATGTGTGTCCATCTGTGCCAAAGATTCCAACGGACCCTATGATTACAAATTAACCACAAAACTCATACAAATCGCCAAAGAAAAGAACCTCAACTTTGCCGTAGATAGCTATCCAAGATACGGCTCCGATGCCGGAGCAGCCCTGAGATCCGGTATGGACGCAGCATTTGCCCTTATCGGTCCGGGCGTATCCGCCTCACACGGTTATGAGAGGACGCATAAAGAAGGATTGGAAAATACCTTTAAGTTGCTTTTGGAGCTCATCTAAATTAGATGCGGACCAGTGTGTGGTCAAAAAAGACATTGACCTTAAGAGTGTTTTCCCCTCGGTAAAATCCCATGCATTATGAATTGTAGGGGAGCACCTGCGTGTGGTCCCGGGTTATTACGACATGTTATGATTCCATTTCAAAAACCATTTTTGTGATTAATTGCTCAAAAAATATTTTCCTATATTGTTTTGCGGGAGCACACAACGGTGCTCCCCTACCAATAATGAAGCATGGAGTTTTTCCCAGAGGGAAAATACTCCAAGGTCAATGTCTTTTTTGACCACACGCAGGTGCTCCCCTACGTCTTTATTTAAGGCGTTTTCGCCCCTACATTTAATAATCTTTGTGTTTCCACAAAACACAACTCCCAGAAAAATATTAAGCAAAAT
>CAZVPY010000066.1:0-7826 GCA_964629135.1 uncultured Thermotogaceae bacterium
ACTTTTCCGCCAGAACCATTTTCCCCATATCTTCCAACATAGCGTTTATTTTTGCATTTGCTTTAAAAACAAATTCACCCTTCATTTGTGGAAATTCTTCGGTATACTTTCCTTGTGAGTTAACAGGTGAGTAAACTTCCAAGCCATATTTAATACCCGTGAGATAGTCATCCGCACCATGCCCGGGAGCCGTATGAACACACCCCGTCCCTGTTTCCAATGTGACGTAATCGGCTATTACAATCAAAGATTCCCTATCCAGGAATGGATGAAGGGCCTTTTTGCCTTCCAATTCCTTTCCCTTCCATGTTTTTTCAAAGGCAACGTCTTCAGTTTTGCCGATTTTTTTCATCAATTCAGAGGTCAATTCTTTTGCCATGATCCATTTTTCACCGTCAATGTCAAATTGAACGTACTCAAAATCCGGATGAACGGCAATAGCCAGGTTAGCCGGCAATGTCCAAGGGGTGGTAGTCCAGATGATGATATAGGTATTTGGTTCGCCTTTCATGGCAAATTTTACGTATATAGAATCGGATGTTTCATCCGCGTATTCGATCTCCGCTTCTGCGAGAGCTGTTTCACAACTGGGACACCAATGCACGACTTTTTTACTGCGATACACGTTGTCGGTTTCCACCAATGCTTTCAAGGTTTCCAGGACTTTTGATTCGTATTGTGGGTTTAAAGTTAAATAGGGGTTATCCCATTCTCCAGCAACTCCAAGACGCTTGAAATCTTCCCGCTGGATATCCACATATTTCATGGCATATTCTGCACATTTTTCCCTTATTTCCAATTTGCTCATGTCGTTAATTTTACTGCCCAATTCTTTCGAAACATGGTGTTCAATAGGCAATCCATGAGTATCCCATCCGGGGACGTAAGGGGATTTGAAGCCACGCATAGTTTTGTATTTGATAATAATGTCTTTTAATATCTTGTTTAAAGCGGTCCCAATATGGATCTTACCGTTGGCATATGGGGGACCATCGTGCAGTATAAAATCCTCTGCTGTTTTTCTGTTGTTTAACAAGTAATTGTACAAGTCTAATTTTTTCCATTGATCGAGAAATTCCGGTTCTTTTTTTGCCAACCCGGCTCTCATGGGGAATTTCGTTTTTGGTAAGTTTAATGTTTTCTTATATTCCATCTATTGGGTGTATACCATCTGTGATATACACCTTAACACCTCCCGGCTTGTTATTTGTTTTAAACATTATTTTTAGCAGTTAAATCATCTAAGAGGTCCAAAATTATAATAATCTTTGGATTTCCTGTTTTAAAATGTTGAAATCAGAACTTTTTACCACATATGCATCTGCTGCCCATGAAGATAAATCAGCTTTGTAATGGCTGTACGCAGTTAAAAGAATAATTTTAACAGGCGAACTCTTTTTCCTGATTTCACCGGCGAGTTCAAGCCCATTCATATCAGGCATTTCAATATCCACTGTAATTAAATCATAGTCGTTTTTATCAATTTTTTCAAGACACTCTTTTGCGTTTGAAGCGGTGTCAATTTCATAACCCTCATCTTCAAGTTCTTCAGAAATCAAAAAACGCATATTGTCTTCGTCTTCGACAATCAATATTTTGTGCTTTTTCATGATCTATTCCTCCCGTTCTGACAGATTTATGGGTATTTCAATGATAAATACCGTGTATTCTCTGTCTTCTCTAATTTCCGTTTCTATGGTTAAATTTCCATTATGTTCTTCCTCAATAATCTTTTTGGTAATGGGAAGTCCTAAACCCGTTCCGGATGTTTTTGTTGTAAAAAATGGTGAAAAGATCTTATCTTCCGTTTCCTTATCCAGAACTTCTCCATCGTTCAGAAATTTTATTTTTATCGACTCTCTCTTTTGCTCTGTAATAATTTCTATGTATCCTTTGCAAGCATCAATCGCGTTTTGAATGAGATTAATCATGGCTTGCTTTATGCGACTGACATCTACCATGATGTCCAAAGAATGAACTTCTTTCTTTAACACTATACCTTTTGAATCGATCTTATCTTCGTAAAGAGTAACGAGATCATCAATGACCTTGTTGATATTAACCAAATCAAATTCCAACCTTTTCATGGGACGGCTGAACTCCAGGATTTCTTCAACGATTTTTTCAAGTCTTTTAACTTCGCTTTCTATAATACTTAGATACTTAAAAGTTCTTCTTTCTTCTCCGGCTTCCAATGATTTGGACATCCTTTGTGTAAATCCACCGATAACTGAAAGGGGATTTCTGATTTCATGAGCCACTCTGGCGGACATCTCTCCAAGGGTGGATAACTTCTCCCTTCTTCTGATTTCGTTTTCCATGAGTTTCTTTTGAGTAACGTTGTCGAACATGATAATGATTCCTTCGATACGTTCTGAGTCCGTATAACGTAATGGGGTGAATTTGATATCAAAGAAGGTTGTTTCACCTTTGACTTTCATCTCATATTCCGTTAAGACAATGGTGTCCTTTGTTTCATAAACTCTTTCTGCCACATTTTCAAGATCTTCAAACCCATGTTCGATATTGTCAAAACTTAAACCCAAGACTTCTTCTTTTCTGTGTTTAAATACCGATTCAGCACGTCTGTTCCATTCCCTGATTTTGTCCTCTCTGTCCAAAACGATAATGGCTACATCTAAGCTTTCAAGTATACTGGTGGTAAATTCCTTGTGATAATTTAAAAGAGAGGTTTGTCGTTCTAAAGATAATGTTTTTGATTTCAACTCTTCATAGTTTTGAACGTTTTCAATTGCCAAGCCTGCATTATCTGCAAATATTTTTAGCACATCGATTAAATTAACTGAAATTTCTTTTCCGGAAAACCGATTGTCAAGGATTAAAACGCCCACCGTCTCAAAACGTCCAACCAATGGAACGACCACAAATTCCTCTGTTCCCAACAGTGCCGCCAGCTCACGGTATTCATTACCCCATTCTTCAACTATCTCTGGGATGACTTTAACGATCTTTTTTCTGGCAACTACCTTTTCAAATACGATATGACTTTTATAGGGGAAAACCCGGTTTCTAATGGCGTGATCGGCATAATCATCAATATCCATTGTCAATGCCTTTTCCCTTAGGTATTGTGTGAAATTTCCCAGTCCATAATGTTGATTTGTTGAACTGCCGATTTTCAAGGCCATCTCATCTTCACTCATGATTCCCATCCAGTATTTTGCCACAAGCGTCTGATTACGGTCATTTTTCTGCAAAAGTAAAGCCCGGTCAAAGCCTAAACCCCTTTCCGAGGTAATGCCCAGGAGCATAATGCTTTGAATATTTTTCACATCGTAACTTTCCCTCATGGCACGGTTGATGTAGGTCATGTTTTTCAGCCACTGGACCTGCTCTTTCTGTTGGGATAACAGCCTTTCGTTAGCTAAAGTCAAAGCTCTAAATTTTTTGTTTTCCCGGGATAGTTCTGTCACGTATTTTAATTTTGAAACCCCCAAGGATATTCTGGAGGCAATATCCTCCAATAAGGCCAAATCAATTTCATCAAAGTGCTTGTAGGGTCTGTAAAGGGGTTGATCTTTACGGTTTATCAAAATGATGACACCGTAGATATCATTATCGTGATATAAAGGTGCCGCAATGGCGGATTTAATATCAACTTCCAACATATCTAAAGCGGCACGTGGATCCTTTTTTGCTGATATTGAGAGTACGGGTTCTCTGTTATCGAAACACCAGCCCACCATGCCGTGATTAACAGGGATGGTTTTTCTTAATATTTGCTCTTCACGGATGCCGTACCAATATTTTATTTCCAGCTCATCATTATCATTTCTAAGCCAAATAGAGGCATTTTCAACATTTAGCATGGTACAGGTCATATTCATGGATTCGCGATAAAGTGTTTCTTCATCTCTTGACTTGTTAACTAATTCATGTAAACGCGTCAGAGAGAGAAGCTTACCCGTGTTTTCCTTAAACAATCTATTTTCAATAGACAATTTGACAATCTTGCCGATTGAGCGAAGAAGATCTGTCAGATTAACCAAGTTAAGACTTTCAACATCATCTTCGTAACCAAAAACGATCATCCCCACAAATTGATGGTTGTCAATCACTGGAAACAACGATAACTTTGGTGAATTGAGAAACTTAAAAGCATCCCTGCCAGATTCATCTTCTATTTTAACGATATTGCCCCTTTTAAGTTGCTGGTAGTTTGGAATATCGGCAACCTTTATCTTTAAAACCTTAACCAATGATTTATCAAGAGTAGAAATGCCAAACAAGCGAAAGGCCTGTTTTTCGTTCTCAAAGATGAAAACTGCACATTCATTGGATGAGAAGTTATAGGACAATTCCTCAGCTAATTCATTCACACCTTCATCAGAGTTGACAATATCAAGATTTAAAAGGGTTTTGAATAACCTTAATTGATTAAACAACTGATCACTCATAAAAATTCTCCCAATGGCAATTTGGCCATTTTTAGGGTAAAAAAACACAACCGGAAAACATTCGTTGTTTTGACTGTTTCGGTTATGGGAATTATATCATAACCATGTTGTTTATCAGGCTGATATGCAAATAATTTCAAAATCTGTTTATATTGAAAAATGGAGTTTTTGAAGGGGTTAATCATTATTTTTATTATCATTGTTGTGAAATAAATGGGGGAAGCATCATTTAATAACGATTACAAGCCCTTTTTACCCCTTGTCGAAATAATTGTTAACACTCGACAAAGACATCTTTTTTTGTTATTATATCCTTGAATAAGGTTTAAAAAAACAATAGGCGTTAATATATTAGGAGGGATGGTAAATGATTAAAAAAAATTACATTCTTGCACCAGGACCCACACCAGTACCAACAGAAGTATTACTTGCAGGCGCACAGGAAACAATTCATCACAGAACACCTCAATTTGTTAATCTCCAAAAAGAAACTTTAGAAAAGGCACGAATCCTTTTTCAAACTAAAAACGATGTTCTGGCCATGGTTTCAACCGGAACAGGAGCCATGGAAGCTGCTGTAGCAAACACAGTAGCCAAAGGGGACAAGGTTATTGTTGTAGATGGAGGGAAATTTGGAGAAAGATGGGCACAATTATGTAAGGCATTTGAAGCGGAAATTGACTTGATTAAATTGGAATGGGGAGATTATATCAAACCAGAACAGATTAAAGCCGCTCTTGACAAGAACCCGGATACCGTGGCCGTATTTGCCACACACAGTGAAACATCAACGGGAACAGTAAACCCGATTGAAGAGATAGCAGCAGTTGTAAAGGATTACAAAGCATTAATGGTTGTAGACTCCGTCAGTGGTTTGTTGGCAGAACCCCTCAAGATGGATGAATGGCATGTAGACATCGTTGCAACAGGCCTTCAGAAAGGTGTTATGCTTCCTCCTGGATTAGCGTTAATCACTTTAAGTGAAAAAGCACTTGCCAGAGTCAACGAATGTCCCAACAAAAACAGATACTATTTTGACTTGAAAAAATACAGTAAAAAATATCCTGATTCACCATACACAGCCGGTGTTAACCAAATTTACCAACTCAGTGCCGCTTTGAAAATGATTGAAGAAGAAGGTATGGAAAACGTCTGGGAAAGACACCGAATCCTTGCAGATGCCACCAGAGCAGGAGTAAAAGCAATGGGTCTTGAATTGTTATCCAAAAAGCCCGGAAACGTAACAACCGCAGTTCTTGCACCAGTTGATACCGGAAAACTCACTAAACTCATGCGAGACAAATACGGTGTGACGATGGCCGGCGGACAGGATGATTACAAAGGAAAGATATTCAGAATGGCACATTTGGGTTACATGGGCAAATTTGACACGATTATTGGATTGGCAGCCCTTGAGATGGCATTCAACGAGATGGGGCATAAGATTGAACTGGGTTCAGGAGTTAAAGCAGCTGAAGAGGTATTTTTGAAAGAGGGTGTTTGATGTGGCCTTTAAAATCCACGTTAACGATCCGTTAGATCCCAATGCCATGAAAAATCTGGAATCATACGAAAAAGCAGAGGTCACATCAGAGCATTATGATCAGGATGTTCTGGTACAAAAAATAGCCGGATACGATGTCATCGTTGTAAGAAGTGCTACAAAGGTTACCAAAGAAGTGATTGAAGCCGGTAAAGATCTGAAAGTTATCGCCAGAGCCGGTACCGGACTGGATAACGTTGACCTCAACGCTGCAAAAAAGGCCGGAATTACCGTTGTTAATACTCCCGGAGCTAATTCTGTAAGTGTTGCGGAGTTAACCATCGGACTCATGCTGGGTTTATTCCGACATATTCCAAGAGGCACCAATGGTTTAAAACAAGGCCTTTGGGAAAAAAAGAAGCTAAAGGGATATGAGCTTTTCAAAAAGACAGTTGGTGTTGTAGGTTTTGGGACCATTGGTAAACAGGTTGCAGAAAGATTATTGGCCTTTGGTTGTAAGATTCTGGCCTATGACGTGGTAAAAGATGCCGGTGGATTGGATGTTCAGTTTGTTGAATTAGAAGAGCTTTATGAAAAATCAGATATCATCACTATCCACACTCCATTATTGGATGCAACAAAGAGTTTAATCAACGGAAAGGCTTTTGAACAGATGAAAAAAGGTGTCTTTATCATTGATGCCGCTCGAGGTGGCATTCTTGATGAACAGGCACTTTGTGACAATCTTGAAAACGGGAAGGTTGCCGGAGCCGCACTGGATGTATTTGATGTTGAACCGCCCACCGATGAATTGAGAAAAAAACTCATTGCTTTTGATAATGTTGTATGCACTCCACATATTGGAGCTTCCACTCACGAGGCACAGGAGAGAGTGGGAGAACAGATTGTCGAAAATTTGATCAAGGTTTTAGAACAACTTTAAGAAAAAGCAATCTTTCACCAATAAAGTGATCTTTCTAAAAAGGTACTCGAGGAGTACCTTTTTGTTTTTGTAAAGAGTTTAAATGTGTCTCATTTGCTTTTTGTTTCACTACTTTAAAAAAGATATTTAGTAAATATAAGGTTATAAACAACAGGAAAAAAATGCCAAAAAGTTACATTGGTAACAGTTATTTCAGCTATAGAGGCTAGTTAGTTATGATGTTAGTATGTTATAATCTTTCAGCTTAAAAAATTTTGCAGCGAATATCACTACCATCACTAAAACGGAGGTGTAACAATGAAAAAATGTGTTTTGTTTGTTGTGTTTTTCTCCTTGTTTTTTTCGGTGCTTTTTGGACAGGTAGCTCAGGATATTGCCGTCCCTTATATCGAAAGTAAAGGGATACTGAGTGACTGTACAGCAGAACCTATGACCTACGAAGAGTTTTATTCTGCAGTTGAATCGGCTTTTCCAGATGCGGAGATTCCTTTTGAAGCCAGTCCGGAACAAGTGCTTCGTAAAGACTTCATCGTAAATATGCTAAAAATATTGGATTTAGAAGATGAAGCTTTAAAGTTTGAAGATGCTTACACTTGGGCAAATGATGAAGGAAATATCCCCGATGCTTATTTACCTCACTTCACATTAGCCTATCAGAGTGACAGACAGTTACTGGATTATCGTTATGGTCAACTGGCTGCACCCTTTAAAGCCATCACAAAAATTGAAGCAGCGCGCTCTTTTTATTCGGCAATCTTCCAACCGGAACAAGGGGGACAGGTTGTCACAGCAGTCGCGGCTGACCCACCTGGATTTAACACCCTTTTCACATCTTCGGGCTTAACATGGACGCTGTGTAATATTCTTGGCGATGGTTATCTGGGTACTAACGAAGATGGTTTTTACATCCCAAGAATGATCAAAGAAATTCCAACAGTAGAAAACGGATTAATTCAGATGCTGGATAATGGTGGAATGGCGA
>CAZVPY010000067.1:0-3887 GCA_964629135.1 uncultured Thermotogaceae bacterium
CCAGTTTATCGGTTATCTTTCTGACTTTTGGATCCAGTTCTGACATTTCACTGATGCCACCTGCATTATCTGCAATAGGGCCATAGGTATCTACAGAGACCGTTGCAGCAACAAATGAAAGCATTCCAATAGCTGCCATTGCAACACCATAAAGTCCGGCAAAGGCATTTGCAAGAATAGTCGTGATAGCGAGAACAATAACCGGGAAGAAAGTTGATTTCATACCTACTGCCAATCCCTGGGTAATCGTTAATGCCGTTCCTTGTTTTGAAGCATTGGCAATATTGATGGTGGGTTTATAATCATAACTGGTAAAATACTCTGCCAATTGACCAATAACTATACCACTTACAATACCCAAGACTGCAGAAAACCAAGGGGATAATACCCCAATGTTGAAACCGATTCCCTGAAGATTTTCACCGTTAAAATGATAGTAGGTAAAGATACCGGTTAATATGATTGTTAGTGCTGCTGAAACCCAAGTTGAAATATTGAGTTCTCTATGTGGTTTTTCCGAAACCTTTTTTACAATTAAAAAAAGAATACCAAGGATACTGGAAATAACACCTATCCCAGCAAAAATAAGTGGGAAAGTTATGAGTTTCTGAACCAGTTCGCCTGTTAAGCTTGCTTGTGTGTTCATACTGGTATAGAATATATACGCAGATAGAATAATGGCAGAAACAATTGCGCCTACATAACTCTCAAGTAGGTCAGCTCCCAGTCCGGCAACATCTCCCACGTTGTCTCCAACGTTGTCAGCTATAGTTGCTGGATTTCTTGGGTCGTCTTCAGGGATTTTTGCTTCTGTTTTACCAACAAGGTCTGCTCCCATATCAGCAGCCTTGGTGTATATTCCTCCACCAACCCTATCAAACATTGCGATAATTGAACAACCTAGGGCATAACCAGAAACGGTCATGGTAAAGGGAATGAAGTTTATACCTAACCAATTTTTTACGATTGTTAAATTAGCCACATCCACCTGGCCCATTAACTTACCAAAAACATAATAAACTAATATAAGTCCAAGCAATGCAAAACCACCAACACTCAAACCCATAACGCTTCCACCCTGGAAAGCAACTTTCAATGTCTTACCAAGACTATTGGTTTTTCTTGCCATGTTGGATACTCTTACATTGGCAAGAGTAGCAATTTTCATCCCGATCCAACCTGCTGAAGCACTCATAACTGCACCAAGTATAAAAGCAATACCGGTATACCATGAAACAAGAACCATAAGTATGATGGTTATGAATATGGCTAAAGTGAAAATTGTTTTGTACTCATGCCGGATAAAGGCATCTGCACCCTCCTGAATTGCAACAGCGATTTCCTGCATTAGGGGAGTTCCGGTATCCAGCTTCTTAACTTTAGAAAAGTTAATGGCTGCAAAACTTAATGCTGCGATAACTGCGATAACAACTATTCCTAACATTTACTGATCCTCCTTTTTAGTCTAAAATATGATTATTATTAATTTGACCATTAAATATGACTGCTTTTGGTTGAAATTGCGACAATTCCGATTCGTTCATTTCAAAGATATTCTTATCGGATAAAAAACCGTCAGCTAAAAAACCATCTTCAATTTTTCCAACTCTATCCTCCCAAAATGCTGCTTTTGCTGAAGCAACTGTATATTTTTCAAAGGCGGTTTTGATATCAAAAAAGTTCAATGCACTGATCATATTCTTGTAGGGATTGTAATCCTCAACAGGTGCATCAGTAGATAGAGATAACTCAATACCCATATCCAAAGCTCTTTTAAAGGGATAGGCTACTTCTTCCATTCGTTTTTTTCCAATGATCTTCAAAGCCATATCATAATCGCTAGTGAAAAAAACCGGTTGGATACTCAAAAAAAGATTCATTTCTTTAATTCTTTTAAGCTGGTTCTGTGAAGCCATTTGAAGGTGAATAATCCTGTGACGTAAAGGATTATACGAACTTATTGACTGTTGAAACCCCTCCAATGCAACGTCTAGTGCCGCATCACCTATTACATGTACGAGTAATTGCAACTGGTTTTCTTCGCATATTTTAACATATTCTGCAAATTCTTCCGGTTTCATATACAGAACGCCCTTTATGTTTGTTTGTTCATAGGGTTGACTGAGGAAAGCACTTTTTGCACCAAAAGAACCGTCTAAAAACACTTTTACTGAACGTATCGTAGCAAAATCATTGTCTTTTTCCTTAAAAATACCGCTTTGTATTAAATTTTTTAATTCGTTAATCGATTCAGGATTGATCTTTTCAAATATCCTTAATTCTTTTTGGCTCATAATTATGTTAACTAAGTCTTTAATTTCATTAGAGTGATAATCATCCGTGTGCATAGATGTAATACCGATTTGTCTCAACACTTGGGCAGCTTTTTTTAAATATAAAGCGATATCTTGTTTTTGATAATGCACAAGTTGCATCGCCTGTTCCAAAGTTCTTTCTTTCAAGATTCCACGGTTATAATCCGAATCATCCATTTCTTGTATGCCTCTTTGAGTCAACTCTCTTATTAATTCACTATTACAAGTACCTGTGTGGCCACATTTTCTTATTAGCAGACATTTTGTATCTGGGATTACCGAATCAATAAAGCGCTTATCAGGAAAGAAACCTAATTTGGCTTCGTCCCACCCGCGCAAGATGATAAAAGAATTTTTTTGAGTTAAAATCGCCATTCTTAGGGCATCTTTCGTATCCACGTCCTTTAAACTGAATCTGGATAGTTCAATGCCAATTCCCAGTAAATGAGCATGAGAATCAACAAAAGAAGGGTATAGATAATGATTTCTATAATTTAAAATATCATAAGAATCACACAGTTTTTCGTGATCAATCACCTTGAACTTATTCTCATCAATGAGTATATTTCTTGAATCAAATCTTTGTGATTCGCTGTTGTAAATGTTGAGCCCTGTCAGTAATTTTTTCAATTTTCCTCCATTAAGTTCTATATGATTTTAACCATTCCAATATCGTTCAGATACTTCATTTCATAAATCTTATAGATAATTTTATCTTCATCCTGTTTTATTTGTTCTTGGTTATAATGATAGCCTTGAGCATATAGTATTGTGATATAACTATTAGAAAATATGTTGATCAAAGTCCTCAATTTGGATTTTTCGTCACTGTTCATTTCGTTTTTATACCTTACAACACCATCTAACCATTCCAAATACTCATTATTGAAGAATTCCTTTTCAAGGGTTATCAGATTGTTCAACTGCTTAATGATTGTTGATAAAGAGCAATATTTAAAAATATGACTAATGACTTTATGTTTGTATATCTGAGTAATTTCATAAGGTATGGCCTCTTCATATTGAAAATACGCGATCATATTTTTAGGGTCATAAGAATTGATTGTTATTTCTCTTTCTATTTTTTCGTTGGTAGATATAAAACTTAAAACGTATAATTGCTTTCGTTTTGTGAGAAACTCAAAATCCCCACGATTTTCAATGATGCATTTTCCCGTGCGAATAATGTATCCGAAATACATCTCCAACGGAGAAAAAAACCAATCCGGGTTTTTAATGGTTATTAGATGCATTGGAATATCCATCAACTCAACCCCTTAGTAAAAGAAATTAAACTGGTTTTTCTAAAGCAAAAAACTAAAAAACCAGTCCATTCTACCATAATTATAACATGTTCTTCTCTTTCTTGATTCACTTTTTTTCTTTGTTTTTTTCTCCGACGAACTGCGCGCCAGGGCCGCCAACACGGCGGTCGACGGATTCCTGGCCGAGCTCGAGACGCAGGACCTGGCCGAGCAACTCGCACAGGCCCAACTCAACCTCGATCAGGCGCAGGAGCAGTTGGATCAGGATTCCGCTTCGCGAGAGTACTCCCTGGCACGTGCGCAGTTA
>CAZVPY010000067.1:3897-7758 GCA_964629135.1 uncultured Thermotogaceae bacterium
AGAAATGATATGATTAAATAAACAAGAGTGTTGCAACTGAAGCAACATTTAATGGTGGATAAACGACCTTTAAAACAGAGATTTTTTTCAATCTAAGGGGCAAATTAATTGCCCCTTTAAAATGTATGTGTTTCTTTATTTTAATATCCTTGTGATGACGACTTTCCAGATGTTGCCATGGAAGTTAAGGGTGCTCCAGTAGGCTTCTTTGCTTACTGATATGTCTCTTCCGGTTTCAAGGTAGGTGTATATGCCATGGCCCTCTTTTTGCCTTGTGATTTGTCTTCCTAAATCCTGGAGTTCTTTATAATTGTAATAAATTCCGTTTTTGAATAGGTTTTCGTTGATTTCTTCTCTGTCAATGTCGTAAATGATGGTGCCGTCCGATTGCATGATCCAGATTTCATAGTCTGTGTTTTTAAGACTTTTTTGGATGATGTCTCCAAAGAATTCATAGGGTTCTAAAAGCATGCTTAAGGAGCCTTTCCATTCTCCACTTCGGTTGAATACCGGCCATTCTACATCAATACCGTAGAGGTCTTCTGCGGTTATGAAAAGATTACTCACAACGGGCTTTTTGGTTGTCTTAATTTGTTGCATTTGTTCCTGGTTTGAGATGTCTGTACCCTCAAAATGCTGGTATTTTTCTGGTGCCATGTATTGCATGATTAGGTCTGTGTTCACGTATGCGACATCAAAAACGTAAGGTGATTTATTATAGAGGAATGTTAATATGCCTCTGATATCTTTTGGAAGATTATCATAGCTTGCAAAGATGCCACTGGCTTCCAAAAGATTTTCTTCCATTTGAGTGATCTTTTGACTTAAGTATTCTGTAACTCTTAGGAGATTTTTTCTCATATCCAAGCTTGATGCATTTTGTGAAAAATCGTAGATCTTTTTAGCGTAGATGTATTTCCACTCTGTGACATCCTGAGTGTCATAAATACCATAGTATAAGCCTTTGTTGTGGCTGAAAACGATAGGTCCTGTTTCTTTTTCAGTTAGTATGGATAAGAAATCTTCTATATCATCGGTGATGTATTCTTCTATGGATGAGAAGAGATAACTCTCGTCACTGGACAGAACTATTTTATCTGCATTCAATGCGAAATAGACTGTTTCATCATCCAAATTCATCCTTTCATTAAGATAAGCATTTAATGGTTTCATGTACAATGACATGCCAACAAATCCAGTTGGCTGAGTCCCTTTAAAGGATGGAACTGCAAAGACACATGATTTGATACCGGTACTTCTGCTGATAACGGGGTATCCTTTGACAGGGTTGCCATTCAACAATGTATTGAAATAAGCCCTGTCTGAAATGTTTTCTCCGGTCAGATTTCGGACGTGGGTATAGTAATTACCATCCGGTTTAATGTAAAGGTAGATTCCGGGATAGTTATAGTCTTTGTGGTCTCTTTTGATGATATCCAATCTGCGCTCCAAATCTTTTTTGATTAATGGCCAGTCGCCGTTTCGGGTATAGAGTGCCAGTGCCAGATCATTTAAGAAACTGTACAGATCTGTCATGATATAGCCTGACATGAGTTGATAATAATCCAGAGCAATCCGGTCCAATCTGCTGAATGATCCCATGAGTACATCTACTTCGTTGGCCAAGTCAACGGGAATTTGAATGTTTTTATCATGTGCTGTATTTAGGTTTATGATACTCAATCCGTCTTCCATGTCATTGAAAGATGAACGATAGGCAATGATTGGGAAATCAGGTATATCTTTTTCTCCCGAAGCAATTTGGATTGCCATTTGTGCTGCCAAGGTTCCATGAAATTCGGGGTTGGGAACCACGCCACACAGGGCACCATCATAAATGATGTAATCGGACAATCCAATGATGGGGGTGTTTGTCACCTGGTTGATCATTTCCATAGCTTGTTTTGTACTGATAATGTTACCTTTGGCATCTATGAACTCTGTGGTTCTAATGAAATACAAGACATTGGCAAACTTCTGTATGATTTCAAGATCTTCCAGTAACTTGTCAAAATGTTCATATTTGAAGAAACCCACATTTTGAAATTCTCCAAGGTCTTGTTGCTTTAAAAAATCGATGTATCCCTCTGTACTGTTTGTATCATCACCGATAAAGGCAACGGTTTTAATTTCAGGATCGATTGCTTTGCACATTTTGAGAGATTTTAAGGGGAAGGGTCTTTCCAGAATACCCGTTGTTTTTTGGTTAGGATAACCATAAGTAGCAGGATCATTGTTAACCCCACAAAAAATGAGGGGTGTGTTGTTTGCTTCTGGAATAAGGCTGACAAAATACTGCTGGGCGTTGTCATCACAGGCAATGATAACATCCGGGTTAAAGGCTTTCATTTGTTCATAGGCTATTTGTCCTGATTTTACTTTCCATTTTTCGTCATTTTTCAGTCTTGTGTTCATGTAATAGTATTTTGTTTCGTATTCAGTTGTATCTAAAGTTTCCTGTACAGCATTTGATAGTGCTGAATTCCAGGCGTAATCTTTATCGTAACTGTAAACGACAAATATCTTGGGGATTGCAGCGGATAAGAGGAGTCCGAAGAATAATGTTACTGCGATGATGAGTGATAAACGTTTTGTCATGGTTTTTCACTTCCTTTTTTTGTTTTTTTAAAATGGATTAAATGCTTTATAATGTTTGATTATATCACAGGGGGGATTTCAAAAATTTGACTTTTCTCTGAGATTATACTCTAAAAAAATCAAAGAACTGATATAAAGGATTGATTAATAAATCCAAGATTGGTGATAATTTGTGGACACATTCATCCTTTTTTGTTATAATCGGGATGACCTCCATCCTTTTTATCAAGGGAAACCGGTGTGAATCCGGTGCGGGGACGCCACTGTAAATGGGGACTGAGAATCGTTGAAAGGCTTGTTTGTCAAGTCAGAGCCACTGTGAAAGAGGTTCATGGGAAGGCTCGATTCAAGGGATGATCCATAAGTCAGGAGACCTGTTAAATAGGATGGAAAAAGACTCTCCGAATCCGGGGGTCATTTCATATATTTTAGGAGGTTTTACAGTGAAAAGGTTTTTACTTACGCTTTTTGTTATGCTCGCATTTGTCAGTGTTTTTTCTTTCTCAATCGTGGATGATTTAGGTAGAGTGGTGGAAATTCAAAAGGTACCTCAAAGGGTTGTGGTTGCAGCACCGGTCTTTACAGATTATATGGTCAGGCTCGGAGTTTCTGACAGAATCGTTGGTGTCACGGAATATGATCCTTTTGACGCGGAAAAAATCGGTTTGTCGACACCTTTGAATATCGAGAAAATCGTTTCTTTGCAGCCGGATCTAGTATTTGTAGCGGGTGGGTATCAGGGGCCTGAAGTCTATAAGCTGGAAAAGTTTAACATTACAGCGGTCTGCTTGAATCCAACGAATTTGGATTCCATTTTCCGAACTATGAATGTTATTGCAGCCATATTCAACCAAAGTGAAATAGGTCAGAAGTTGTTTGATGAGGCCAATCAAAGGATGTTAAACATCTCCAGGGAAAAAGCATACAAGATCCCGATCGAAGAGAGAAAAACTGTCTTCTATGCCATGATCGCAGGTAATGAGGTCAAAGATTTGTGGACTTGTGGACAAGGGTCATTTTTAAACGAAGTCATATCAATGGCCGGTGGTGTCAATATTACCGGTAATTATTCAGGCGCAAACGGTTGGTTACCAATTAGCGTTGAATTTGTTGCTGCAAAAAACCCGGATGCCATTTTGGTTCCCTATTACTATGAAGGCAACGCGGAAGTTTCAGAAAAAGCTATTGTGGGCTTTTCACCTTGGAGTCAGGTTAATGCCGTTCATAATCGGGAGATTTATGGTATAAATGGCGATAAATCCA
>CAZVPY010000068.1:0-7713 GCA_964629135.1 uncultured Thermotogaceae bacterium
ATCCGGAATGGTTTTATCTTTGTGAAAACCCACTTGCAGATCCTTTTTTTTGGCCCCGCTAAACAGGATAGACATCATGTTTTCTCCCAT
Organism: uncultured Thermotogaceae bacterium; assembly: GCA_964629135.1. Taxonomy (GTDB): domain Bacteria; phylum Thermotogota; class Thermotogae; order MWEM01; family MWEM01; genus JASUTC01. Next base: position 91 of record CAZVPY010000068.1, read on the forward strand.
TCGGCTCAGATTAAAGGGGTTTATGGATAGTTCAACTCTTCCGGACTCCAATTTAGCAATATTCAGGATGTCATCGATGATCACCATCATATGTTTTGCGGAAATCCGTACGAATTCCAGATATTCTTTTTGTTCCTGATTCAATTCTGTATCTGCCAACAGATTGGTCATACCGATTACACCGTTCATGGGTGTACGAATCTCATGACTCATGTTTGCCAAGAATTCTGATTTTGCTTGACTTGCTTGTTCAGCTACTTCTTTAGCCTTTTTTAAAGCTTCTTCGGTTTTTTTCCTTTCCGTGATTTCATTTTTCAAGGACTGTAGAGTTAGATACAGCCCTTCCGTTCTTTCTCTGACTTTTTCTTCCAGTTTTTCTTTAGCCTGATTTCTTTCAAGTGCATAATGGATTGACCTGCTTAACAATGGGCTGTTAATTTGCCCCTTGATCAGATAATCCTGTGCGCCTTCTTTTACGGCCATGATACCCATTTCCTCGTCATCCATAATGGTCATGACGATTACAGCTGGGATCCTGAATTTTGAAGACAGCAACTCCTTTAAAGTATCCAAACCGTAGCTTTCTTTCAATCCCAAATCCAGTAAGACAACGTCGATGTCGCCTTTAGAAATACGTGTTTTACCTTCTTCAAGTGATGGAACTTCTTCAAAATTGTAATTAAGACGTTTGCATTCTTTCAGCATTTCACGAATCAGCCTGACATCTCCCGGATTATCCTCAATTTGAAGTATTCGGATTATTTTATCTTGCATATCTTCACTCCTCCGGTAACTTTACGATGGTAAACCAAAATTCCTGAATTTTATTCACCACATGGATGAACTGATCAAAATCAACGGGCTTTGTGATATAGCAATTAGCGTTTAGGTTATAGGCGTTTAAGATGTCTTCATCCGCCTGTGAAGTGGTTAAAATGACCACGGGAATTCTTTTCAGGTTTTCATCGGCTTTGATGATTTTCAAGACTTCCTGACCGTTCATTTTAGGCAAGTTAAGATCCAAAAGGATCAGATCGGGTCTGGGAACCTTTGTAAAGGGTTCATGCTTTTTCAAAAAGGCAATGGCCTCTTCACCATCTTCCACGATGTACAGGTTGTTGTTGATTTTACCTTCTTTGAGTGCTTCTTTAGTCAAACGTTGATCACCGGGACTATCTTCAACCAAAAGTATTTCAATGGAATTGGTATTTTTTTCCTCAATCATTTTTTATCCCCCTCATTTTTAAGCGTAAAAAGAAAAGTCGTTCCCTCTCCGGGGTTGGATTCAACAGTAATACTCCCCCCATGCCGTTCCACGATCTTTTTGCATACAGCCAAACCGATCCCATTACCGGAATACTCATTGCGACCGTGCAAGCGCTGGAATACTTGGAAAATTCTTTCGTAATATTTAGTTTCAATGCCGATGCCGTTGTCTTTTACGGTAAATTTCCATCCGTTATTGACCGGTTCAGTGCCGATGTGAATAGTCGGGGGTTTTTCACCTCTAAATTTGATGGCGTTTCCCACAAGGTTTTGAAACAATTGCCTCAACTGAGTTTCGTCCCCGTTTACAGTTGGCAAGGGATCATGCGTGATCGTTGCCTTGCTTTCTTCTATGGCAATTTCCAGGTTGTTTAAGGTATCCATTAGAACTTTATTGATATCAACCGGTGAGAAGGCCTTCCCTTTGGTGTCAACTCTGGAATATTTTAAAAGGTCGTTTATTAAGGTTTGCATGCGTTTGGCACCTTCCACTGCAAAGGAGATGAATTCCCTGCCATCATCATCTAAGTTTTCCGTATAGCGCTTATCGATTAGTTGCAGATAGCTGGTTACCATGCGAAGGGGTTCCTGGAGATCATGGGAGGTGATGTAAGCAAACATCTCCAATTCTTTATTGGAGCGAGTTAATTCTGCAGTTCGTTGCAAGACGATTTCTTCCAATTGTTTTTCGTGTTCTTGTAATGCTTGCTCCGCCTTTTTTCTTTCATTTATTTCTTCAGTAAGTTCTTTCGTTCTTATACGGACCTGGGAACGCAGTAAGAAGCTTCCTCCTAAAAGAAAAAGAATAACACACGTGCTTAGTGCTAAACCCCACAGCAGCCATTTGGATATTACCGTTTCTTGGGGTTTGGTGGAAAACCATTTTTCCAGTGTTTTATAATAAAAGGAACCTTCCTTTGATTTCATTTCTGAGATGTGTTCATCAATTCTTTTTTTAAAAGTCGTTGATAGTTCAGAGCCTTTAGGAAAGGCAAAATACAAGGTGGAAGGCTGAAAAATGATGGGAGTGGTTACCAATTCGAAGTCGGATAAATGAAGAATGGCAAAGTCTTTACTGGCCACTCCTGCATGGGCTTCTTTGTTATTAACTGCTTGGAAGACTTCCAAATAATTGTCTTTTTCCACAAATGTACAGCTGATATTAAAAGCCTTAACAAGGGCTTTCAGGCCCTCCGGCCCTTCGTAATTCACGCTGTTTTTCAAAACGGCAATTGTCTTTCCGTCCAAATCGAGTATGGATTCGATATCTTCCCGTTCTTTTGTGTATATTCCAGACCAGCTTGTATAAACACTTTTGTCCGAAAACAGATATAATTCATCTCTTTTTTCAGTGAATGCAACATCCGGCATGATGTCAATTTTTCCCTGTTCCAACCAAAACAAACATTCATCCCAGGAACCCTGAATGTATTCAAGGGTCCAACCCTCCTGGGCGGCAATGTGATCGAGAATATCCACCCAAAAACCTGCGGGTACACCGTCTTCAGTCATAAAGATTTTTGGTTGATTTTGATAGATACCTACCTTCACCGGTAGAGATGGTTGCGAGAACAAGGAGGAAATAAATAATAAAAACAGGAGGGAAAGAATAGTTACTATTCGATTATCTATGAACAAGTCAAACCTGAATTTGGACATATTGTTCAGCCTCCTGTGTTTTGTTGTTCTTTAAATTAATTTAAAAAAGCTTATCTCAACGAAATTTCGTAAGCTACGATTATTCAATTATAGCAAAATTAGGAGGAATAAGCAAAAAGGATTTATTATTTTTTTAGATATTGTTTTTCACTCTATGAACAAATTGTTTAAGACTTTTTCTATAATTTTCGTGAAATCCCTTTACCGGATTTGCACATATCATTGAATTTAATACCGCTTCTTCGGTTGATTCCACAACCGCTTGAAAGAGTGAATCAAGATGTTCCTCAGATAAAACCGTCATGTTTTGAAAACAACCACCATTTTTATGGTGGAAGTTTCCAGTTGAAAAGGCAATGACAATTTCTCCTGAGCCATGAGAGGTGAAAGAACCCGTTCTGGCTATACCATTTTGAACTCTTTTGCAAATCCTTTTTAATTGTCGTGAAACCAGGGGAACGTCGGTTGCAACAATGGTGATAATCGAGCCTTTATCTTTTTCTATAGAGACTGTCTCTTCTTTTTTGATCGTTTTTCCAATCTTTTCTCCATTGATCAATAAATCTTCCAATAAGCCATGATTAGATAAGACCAGCACACCCAAAGTGAAGGGTTTGGAATCAAATTCCATCATCCGTGAGGCTGATCCAATGCCACCCTTTAATTGATAACAGGACATTCCCTTTCCGGCACCCACATCACCTTCGGGAAAATCTTCTTCTGTAGTTTTAAATGCTGCAAACAAATGCTCTTTTTTTACAGCTCTTTTGGAGATGTTGTTTAAATAACTATCATTGCATTCAGCCACAACCGGGTTGAAACTTTTTAGTTCAATCCCTTCTTCACCACATTTGTCAATCATATAGTCAATCAATGCATCCTGCATCAATCCCACGTTCAATGTGTTTGTAAGAACGATGGGGCTTTCCAGTTCTCCAAGTTCTTCGATTTGAACCAAACCGGTTGTTTTACCGAACCCGTTAATGACAAAGGACGAACAAGCCGGCCGATTGATGTAAGGGTTTTCCGTTCCCGGGATGATGACCGTACAGCCTGTTTTATGTTCATCCGTATCAATCGTGAAGTGACCGACTTTAACGCCCTTAACATCTGTTATTTTATTGTGTTTGCCTCTTTTCATCTTTCCAATTTGTACACCGTAATCTGCGATACGTTTTTGAGTCAAAGCGATCATCCCCTTGTATGTTTTGCTTATGTTAAATTCTAACATAAACGATTATTGACACAAGCTGTACTATATGTTATAATACAGATAGATTCGGAGGTGTTACATTTGTGGATGCGAATAGAATTGAGATCGCCACTTCCCGTTTATGAACAGATCAAAATGGGGATCAAGGAAGCGGTCATGACAGGCCAGTTTCAAAGAGATTCTCAGATTCCTTCAATAAGGGAGTTGGCGAAGGATATACAGGTGAATCCGAATACTGTAGCCAGGGCATACCGGGAACTTGAACGGGAGGGGATTATCTTTTCCAGGCCGGGGATTGGGTTTATGATCAATGTCAACAAAGCAGGGATCAAAAGTCAATTGTTAAAAGACCTTGAAGGGGAGTTGTCTCCATTGGTGACTAGAATGAAAAAAGCAAGTATTACAAAAGAAGATGTCAACGAGGTGATCGACAAATTATGGAAAGAATAATAGCACAAGAGACTGAAAAAAAGGCATTATTGATTCAGGGATTGGATAAAACCTACAGAAGCGGCGTACACGCAGTAAAAGGAATCAATTTTACAGTGGAAGAAGGAGAAGTACATGCCTTACTGGGACCAAACGGGGCCGGGAAAACCACAACAATTAAATCCATCCTGGGTTTTATAAACTATAGAGGTAATATTCAAGTCTTTCAGGAGGATATTGATTCAGTACGGCCAAATGTGGCTTTTGTTCCTGAAGACAAGAGTTTTTATGAGTTTATGACACCCGAAGCTGCCATTAAAGTCTGTAAAAACATCATTGATCAATTTGATCCCAATACGGCTTTTGATTTTATGAGGCGATTTAACCTGCCTATGAAAAAGAAGATTAAGGGATTTTCCCATGGGATGAAAACGGCTCTTTATCTGAGTCTGTGCTTGGCACAAAAATCTTCTCTTTATATCTTTGATGAACCCACATGGGGTCTGGATCCCATCCGAAGGGATGATGTACTGGAAATCATACGTAATCTGGTTATCGATGGAAAAACGGTATTGTACACTTCTCATATCATTTCTGAAGTAGAAAAGATTGCCGACAGAATATCCATTATGTTTGATGGGAAGATTCTTTTTTCAGGCTATACAGACGATATCAAAGCCAATTACAGGATTTATTATCTTCCCCTTGATTTTAAATTGTCCCAGGAATTGGAGTATTTGTCAGCTCAAAGAGACAAGGAAAAATTGATTATCCTGACGGAAGACGATACGACCATTGAAACATTAAGAGGGGAAGTAGACACTCAGGAAGTTATACCCAATCTGGAGCTCTTCTTTCAGACTCTGTTGAGGGGGAAGAATTATGTTTAATAAGACCATGATGGAAATGAAATTCAGAATCATCATCTTTGCCCTGTTTTTTGTGCTGATGCTGGTGGTTTTGATTGTAACCAGACCCTTCGTTGATGAGATCTTTTCACAAATGAACATCGATAGTGAACAAATGGAAAATTTACCGGACTTTTTCAAAAACATATTGGCAGAAACCTCACAGATTTCAAAGATGATGGAAGATGATCAGTATTTCTTGATGTCACAATGGTATTCAAAAAATTTCGGTCAATTTTTACCGCTGTTTGCGTTGATCATGACCTTTACAATATTTGCAAGAGAAGTAGATAAAGGGACCATCTACTTTATGTTGGCAAAGAAAAACAGACCGGCGATTTTTTGGGGGAAGACCTTAACGGGTTATTTCGTTGTGATTGGATTAACTTTTATCTTTTCATTCATAGCACCAATTGCCATGATGTTATCCGGATATTCGGTGTCTTTTTCACCCCAATTGTTTGCCCTCATCGTCCAGCAGCTCATTGGCGTAACTTTTTTCTACAGTTTGTTTTTACTTTTTTCAGTTTTGTTCAACGATCAAATCAAACCAATCCTTGCAGGAATTGTTGTTATCGTGGGAATGCCGTTTTTATCAATGTTTGAAGGCATCAAATGGCTAAACCCCTATCCTTATATTCTGGGAACCCAGGTCATCAGCAAAGGAACATTTGACGGGATTTATTCCTTGGCATTACTGGTGATAACAGCGGTTATCACTTGGGTGGGATTGACAATATTCAAAAGAAAGGAATTTTAATCGTTCCTATCCGATATAGTTAAAGGCCTTGAAAATACCTTTCAGGGCCTTTTCTGAATGTTTCAACGCATCCACACGCCAAAGATGATCAGAAGGGTAAAACATCTGTATATATTCTGCTTTGTAATGTTCTAGAAGATCGGGGGAAACAAGTCCTTTTTTAATCTTTCGGGCATTAATCGTATTTCTTAAGGATTTGAGAAGCCCTCCCAAATCATCTCCATAAGTTCCAAATTCAAAATTGCATGCGTAAAATGATTTTTCGGGTACATGAACACGTTTCATATGATACAAATAATCGATCATATCCCCATTTATTGAATAGAATTCTTCTTTATCGGTTTTCCTAACATCAGGATAGGAAAAAAGGTTTTTTAATTTAGAAGAGGAATGTTTTTCCAAAGCCGAATTGACAATCAGCATCTTGTCCTTTGGCCCATAACCGGTATGTAAATCGATAAAGACCATTTTATTGTAATCTTCTTGGAAGAGATTGTTGAAAAGTTCGATCATAATTTCTGTGGAACGCTCATAACCATTGCCACCGTAATAAAGTCCATCTGGCGATGAATATTGACCGCTTAACAGGGCTTCTTTGAATTTTTCGGGCTTGGTTCGAATAAGCTGTCCCAGGGTGGTAAAAAAGAAATCCATTTTGTTAAACAGGGGATCTCCAAGCACAGTAGTGCTTTCAAAGTAGTCTCTTGCGCCCATATAAGCCTCATTATGTGTAATGTTGTCCCAACTTCTGACAAAATTCCTGTTCAAATCCACGTTGTTTTCGTTGTTTCTTTCATACCTCGCCATGCCATATGGATTAATCCCGTGAACCAATACGATAGAAGTGTCCTCTGGATTGATCATATCCTTAAATTGATCCACAAAAAAATTGATCACAGCAGCTCCCACATACCCTTCAATACCATGCAAACCCGAAGTGATACAGAGCAAATTCTTTTTAACTGTAGAGTTGAACCGGGTGAAGTCAATAAACCGGTTTTCAACAACCTCTTGATCCCATATTCTTACATCATTCCAAGCGTTTTTGTAACTATTAACCGTCTCATGAAAGGCTTGCCTAGATGCTTCATATGTTTTACTGTAATATTTCATGTAATCAACCATACTAACCACCTTTTAAAGAAAGAATTTCTTTTAGTGATACTCACATTGTTTTTTTCATTTGGCTACTCTATATCATAATGATGACTTTTTTAACTAAAACGGGGTGCTATTATCTGGATTATATCATTATCATGGGGTGAACATAAAGAAAAAAGAAGATTTGAGTGGAGTAAATTTGACATTTTCGCATCAAGGCCTTATAATAAAACGTTATTATCTAACATAGAAAAACAGACTTTAAAAGTCTTATAAACAAAAAGGAG
>CAZVPY010000069.1:0-7670 GCA_964629135.1 uncultured Thermotogaceae bacterium
AGAGAGCGGGGCATCACTATCAAAGCTCATCCGGTGACTGTTCTGTATAAGGCAAAAGATGGAAACGAGTACCAAATCAACATCATCGATACACCTGGACACGTTGATTTTACTTATGAAGTTTCACGTTCTTTGGCAGCCTGTGAAGGGGCGGTATTATTAGTTGATTCCACACAAGGCGTGGAAGCCCAAACGGTAGCTAACACCTATTTGGCCCTTGAAAACGATTTGGAAATCATCCCGGTGGCCAATAAAATTGACATGCCTAATTCTGATGTGGATAATACAAAAAAAGAGATTGAAGACCTGATTGGACTAGATTCACAGGAATGTGTTTCAACAAGTGCCAAAACAGGGGAAGGGGTTCTTGAACTCCTGGAAAAAATTGTTACGGATATCCCATCTCCTGAAAAAAAGACGGAAGAGAAGTTAAGAGCACTCGTTTTTGATGCCCATTACGATAAATATAGGGGAGTCATTGTACACGTTAGGTTGTTTGGTGGTTCAATAAAAGTTGGAGATAAGATTGAACTGATGCATACCAAAAACCGTTACGATGTAAGTGAAGTGGGGATATTCTCACCACAAATGACAAAAAAGGATGTAATCAGTGCGGGGGATGTAGGCTATATTGTTGCAGGCATCAAAGAAGCTTCCGAAGCCCGTGTGGGAGAAACTATTACTTCAGCCAACGATCCAACGACAAAACCGTTAGCAGGGTATCAAGAGGCAAAGGCCATGGTTTATGCCGGAATCTACCCGGGAACGCCCGAGTATTTTGAAGAACTGCGAAAGGCTCTGGAGAAGTTAAAACTCAACGATGCGGCTTTAAGTTTTGAACCGGATAACTCACCGGCTCTTGGATTTGGTTTTAGATGTGGCTTTTTAGGTTTGTTGCATATGGAAATCGTAAGGGAACGGCTGGAAAGGGAATTTGAGATTACCGTTATTCTCACAGCGCCCAACGTTGTTTTGCAAATTGAGGAAAATGGTGAGATGGTTGAAGTCACAGACCCGGCGAAATACCCGGATATTCCCGTAAAAACCTATGAACCGTATGTGGAATTAACCGTGATTACCCCTAACGAATATATGGGTAATCTCATGGGATATATCCAGCAGGAAAAGCGCGGTGAATTCAATCACATGGAAAATGCCGGTAAAGACCGATTGGTTATGTATTATGATATTCCTTTGTCTGAGATTATTTACGATTTCTTTGATAAACTGAAGGCGAAAACCCGAGGTTACGGGTCCATGGATTACAACTTCAAAGATTATCGGGAATCCGATATGGTCAAGTTGATGATATTACTCAACAAAGAACCGGTGGAAGCCCTGTCTTTGGTGGTGCACACCTCGAAAAAAGATTATATGGCAAGAGAACTGGCAAAAAAACTCAAGGATTTGATTCCTCAGCATCAGTTTGAGGTGCCCATCCAAATACAGGCGGGTGTGAGAATTATCGCCAGAGAAACTGTGAAAGCGCTTAGAAAAGATGTTCTCGCCAAATGTTACGGTGGAGACGTCACCAGAAAGATGAAGCTCCTTGAAAAACAAAAAGAAGGAAAGAAAAAGTTAAGAAGTATTGGAAAAGTGACTGTTCCACAGGAGGCGTTTTTGGCGATTCTTTCCGTTGGAGAAGAAGAATGAGGCGAGTCATGGCAGTGTTTGCCTACGATGGCAAAAACTTCTCCGGATATCAGTTTCAGGACGGTCAGAGAACCGTACAGGGAGAGTTTGAAAAGGCGTTGAAGCGTATTTTTAAAACAGAAGTTGAAACATACGGTGCCGGGAGAACTGATACGGGAGTTCACGCTTTCGGTCAAGTGATTACCTTTATGGTAAAATATGAAACGATGTACGATTACGATGTGAAAAATGCATTGAATGCCAATCTCCCACCTGATATTTATGTTAGATTTGTCAAAACCACTGAAGATCGTTTCAATCCCAGGTTTGATGCCAACAGAAGAATTTATCATTACTTTATTCTCAATCAACAGGAACCAGATATATTTAACCGATCAAATTATTGGTGGTTTCCGTATGATTTAAACATCAACACGATGAGAAAAGCAGCAAGGTATTTTGAAGGGGTTCATGATTTTACCACTTTTCAAAAAAGGACGAAAGGTAAGGAAAAGGACCCGGTACGATTAATCTACCGTGTGAAGGTTTACGGATTCAATGGGAATCGTTTAATTCTGGTCAGAGTAGAAGGATTGTCTTTTTTAAGAAGAATGGTAAGAAATATCGTCGGCGCCTTGGTAAGAGTGGGCATCGGAGATTGGGAACCTGAAAAAATCATGGAAGTAATCAAAGAGAGAAAGCGAACAGCCAGTTCAGCTACTGCACCACCCGACGGGCTGTATTTATATCAAGTCGATTTTAATCCGGTTGATCAGATGCATTACATCAACACATCTCTCTGGTCTGAAACCGAATTGTTGGAGGGGAAAGAATGGTTCAAAGCGTTTGGATAATGATCTTGATTTTTGTAGCCATTGGGGGTTACATGGTTTTCAGTTCCCTGAAAAAAAAGAATTTTGAAAAGAGAAAAATCCAGGAATTTAAAGATCGTGTTTATGAATACATCTATCAACAAGACATAAAAAATCCTTTTGTCATCTATAACGATATCGAATCCTCGGGGAAAATACCAAGGGAAATTCTAAGAAAACTCAATGCCTTTGATTATATCGATGATGAGGTTAAAAAGGCAAAAAGGGAGGGGTAGATTCTGGCGGCAATAAGGGAAGTTCACGATTTTAAAGTGGAAGCGGATGAAGCGCTTGCCATACAAAGAGAGTTGGTAAAAGATTTGCGATTCAGTCCCCTTGGGCAAATGCCAAGACTCATTGCCGGGGTCGATTCATCTTTTTTTACCGTTGATGATAAAGAATATATCCTAACCGTTATTGTGGTGTTGTCTTTTCCGGATTTAGAATATGTTGAGAAGAAATACCTCACTAATCGCGTCAATTTTCCTTATATTTCCGGATTATTAACTTTCCGAGAAGGACCATCGTTTGTGAAAACTTGGAAAAGGCTACACAGTGAGCCGGAAGTGGTTTTCTTTGACGGACAGGGAACCGCCCATCCAAGAGGATTGGGGTTCGCTTCCCACATGGGACTGTTTCTTGAACGTCCAACCATTGGCGTTGCAAAAAGTAGATTGTACGGTACACCGGATGAGATACCCAAGAAGCTGGGGGAATGGTTCCCCCTTCGAAATCCAAATAAAGAAGTCATTGGTAGTGTCATCTGCACAAAAAAAGAAACAAAGCCCCTTTATATCTCTCCGGGACATCTGATTACCCTGGAAGATACAATGAGGCTTGTCATGTCATGTTTGAATGGTTTTAAAATTCCGGAGCCTACTCGTCAAGCGCATATCTTGTCTCAACGTATCAAACGCGAAAAGCAGGCTCAAGAGTAATAGATTACATCTAAAATGGGATTATTTGATTGCCGCAATTGCCCTTAACAGATCAAGAATCAAAATCCATCTTTCTCTACTAATCTTGTGATCTAAAATGAGTGTCAATTTTCCTTCTGAATCCGCTTCAAAACCTGTTTTTAACAATTTCGAAATTAAATCCTCTGAATACTCTCTAATCTTTTGCATGGTCATTTCGGGAATACAGATAATATCCGAATAGGAAGCCAGCATCGAATGAATATAAGTTTCTGGAAAGAGTTCGAATATAATTTCTCCTGCCCCTTTTTCAACAGAAAGTCCCACATCGTTGTTTAAGTTGATGGATAATTCAAAAGAATACTCAACCATACTTAAAATTTCTCGGAAGAATTTTCTGTTAGAGGGTTTGGCTTCTCTCATGAAATCTTCTAAGGTTCTGGGAGATGATTTGATGGTTGTTTCAAAAACCGGCATATCATCTTCCACAATTAAATAGACGGGAATGTTCAAGATTGAATCAATTCCCTTTTCGGAAAAGAAGAAGTATTCACGTTTTTCGTTGTCGGCAAAGAATTTATGGAATAGCTTTTCGATCCCATCGTACCATCTGGTATCTCCAATGAAATCCATGGGTATTTTATCAGCATCTTCTATCTTTTTTGTAATGTAAAATCGTGCAACCCATTGATAGTCAAAGGGATTCCCTGTGGGTATACCTGAATTAAAGGCGATTTCAGAAAGATTTCTGAAAGCATAAGCCAATGATAAATGCTCGATTAATACTTTAATCTCCTCTTCTTCCAAAAACTCTTTGTATCCCTTTTTCAAAACATTTAGAGACTTAAGTTTATACACTTCGGACTCCACCATATGTTCAAAATAACCCATCATCAAATTTGTCCAAAAGACAATCATTAACAGGTCTGTAAATATTTCTACTTTGGGTCTTTCGTCTTTGAATTTTTTACTACTTAAGTAGAATAAACCAGTTGTTTCTTTCAACATCGCTTCTTGAAAAAAGTTGATGCCATATTGATGGGGGTCTTTCCCAAATGACTGATATTTGTAAAGACTGATGTCTTGATGCTCAAGATTATTCAGCGAATAATTCTGAAATTGCTTTTCCATAAGTTTTTCATTTACCAAGACTGATTCGGTTCTTGCTTGAAATATTCTTCTCGGGCCTGAAATATTGCCCAATTCACCGTTAAAATCGTCTTCCCTGCCTGTCATAAGCCTTTTCACTCTGCTCATGAATGGATTTCTTGACGGCAATTCTACCACCTCATTTATAGTTTTTCTTTCGAATAGTTCTTTTCGAGTCTTTTTAAACCCTTCCCTAAGATTATACCAAATATTAGGGCAATAATTCCTATGATAAAAACATCAAATCTTTGGAACATTGAAAAAGGAAACAAATCAACGATTGAAGCCAAGATTAATCCTAAAAGAAACGCATAAGTCGATGATGAAAAATTAACCAAAAGATATTTTATCAGACGACTTGCAAAAACGATACCCACAATCGCTCCAATGCCGATAAACAAAATATTTATAATGTTGAATGCTGAAACTGAATCAACCACCGGTTTATATAAACCCAATAAAAGTAACAACATAGAACCACTTATTCCAGGCAAAACCATGGTAGCAGCCGCAAGTGCACCGGCTGTAAGCAGCAAGATGAAATTAACATTTCCTTGAGTATGTGTTGAAGTTCCAAAAAAACGAGTTGAAATGACAAGTACAACAATCATCAGTATGCCTGTGACAAACGTGATGCGGCTTGTATTACTTTTAAAATCAATCTTTTTTGTGATCATGTCGATAGAACCAATGATTAAACCAATTAACAATAAATAAACTGGGATATCATACGATTCCAAAAGCCAAGACATGATTTTTGACATAGCGAAGATACTCAATAAAGCACCGACTGCAATAATCATGATAAACAGGATGTTTTCCTTCCATTTGTAATCCCTCAGGGATTTTGGATTTATGGATCCAAAAACATCTATGAACCGGGGATAAATACCCGTTAAAAGGAGTAAAGTTCCTCCGCTTAAACCGGGAATGACATTTGCTATTCCCATCAGTATACCGTTAAAAAAAATCCATAAATAATCCAAATTATTCTCCTCACTATTTAGTAATTGGTATTTTTATCTTGGATATTATAACACCGGAAGAATATTTTGGAACCTGTAATTTGCAAATAATTTCATTTTTCATTAAAACCAAATTTTCTGGAAATGTTATATCATTTTCAGGGTAATTACAATCACTTATTTCTGTGAATATTTCTTTGAAGGAGAGAGTTTATCGGTAGAGAAAAAATTCAAGACTTGCATGTTGGTGAATTTATGATATAATAATTCTTGTGTAATCGTAAACGCCTTAATTGGCTAAATTTTAAAAGGAGGCAACTCTATGACAAAGAAACTCAGTATTTTTTTGTTAGTCGTTTTTGTTTTTTCGGTAATGGCAGTAGGTGCTGTTAACAATCCCGATACGTTAATCGATTTATCCATCGGGCAGCCAGAAACACTTGATCCTGCACACAGTTATGATACCTCAAGTGGTGGTATTATCATGCAGATGTACGACAATCTGATTCAATACGATGGTGAAAGTGTTAACGATTTTCTGCCAATGATCGCAGAAACAGTTCCAAGTCAGGAAAACGGACTTTGGAGTGAAGACGGAACTGTTTACACATTCCCTATCAGACAGGGTATGATGTTCCACACAGGTAATCCCGTAACTCCTGAAGATGTAGAATATTCATTCGAAAGAGATCTTCTGATGGATCCTTCCGGTGGTCCTATCTGGATGCTTTACGAAGGATTCACAGGTGCTTCACAGGGAAGTCTTGAAGGCTGGTTTGCAGACTTTGCAGGAATGGCTTACTCAGAAGCTGTTGTTGATGGCGAACCTGTTTCAGAAGAAGCAAAAGAAAAACTCATTGCATTCTACGAAGAATGTATCGATCCTCTCGTAGAAGTTGACGGAAATAACGTTGTTATGACCGTTCATAAAGCATTCCCACCATTTATGCAAATCATTGCACATTTCGGTTCATGGGGTGCAATATTTGATAGTAAAGTCGCTATGGAAAATGGCGAATGGGACGGCAACGCAGACGGTTGGTGGGCATGGCATGACCTCGAACCTGAGGAATCATTCATTCACGACAACGACTTGGGTTCCGGTCCTTACATGCTGGAAGAATGGGACAGTGCACAGCAGAGAATCGTTCTCAAAGCCTTTGATGGTTACTGGGCAGGCCCTGCACCAATTAGTGAAGTTATCGTATGGGGAGTAGACGAATTCTCCACAAGAAAATCAATGTTAGAAGCCGGAGATGCAGATCTCGTTTACGTTCCAGCTGCTTACATTGACCAGGTAAGAGGTCTTAATGGTGTTAGAGTTATCGAAGGATACGATGATGCTTCTGTTACATCTATGCATTACGCTTTCTCTGTAAGTAAAGACAGTGAACACATCGGAAGCGGAAAACTTGACGGAAATGGAATTCCTTTCGACTTCTTTAGTGACATGAATTGTAGAAAAGCAGTATCACATTCCTTTAATTTCGATGCATTTATCGACCAGGTTCTGAACGGTTTCGGAAAGAGAGTTCCATCTGACCTTCCTTCCGGATTCCTCGGATTTGATCCTGACCTTCCATTACACAACTTTGACCTTGCAAAAGCTGAACAGGCTTGGAAAGCAGCATGGGGCGGAGATGTATGGGAAACTGGATTCTACTTCCAGTTACTTTACAACACCGGAAACGAATCAAGACAGACCGGCGCAGAAATGGTTAAAGTTTACACAGAATCACTCAACCCCAAATTCAAGATCGATGTTATGGGCGTTAACTGGCCATCATACTTAAAGGCAACCAACGAAAATCTCGTACCTATCTATATCATCGGTTGGCTTCCTGACTATCCAGACCCACATAACTTCATTTACACCTATTACCATTCAAACGGTGTTTATGGAAAACGTGGTGGAACTCTTTACCAGGCATGGGCAAGAGAAAACGTAGATCAACTTATAGAAGATGCAATCGCCAGCACCGATCCTGCAGAAAGAATCGCGCTTTATAAAGAAGTACAAATGAAGGCTATCAACAATTACCTTGGACTTCCTTTATATCAGCCTCTCGGACTTCATGTCGAAAGAGAATGGGTAAAAGGTTGGTATCCACATATGACAAGATCCACAGCTCAGT
>CAZVPY010000070.1:0-7445 GCA_964629135.1 uncultured Thermotogaceae bacterium
ACTCCCTCCGATTGTTACTCGGCGCCTTGCCCGAAGAGTCCGGACTTTCCTCTGGTTTCATCCAGCGACCATTCATCCCACTCAAAAAATTGCGGAAAATTAGAAAAAAATCTTTTGAATTGCATCTTTTACTGCATGGTTGTTATTACTTGCAACAACCATTTTACAAAAATCCTTAATATCTCTATGAGCATTTTCTGTTGCAACTGGTAAACCTACTTTTTTCATTAAAGGTAGGTCATTATAGTTATCCCCTATGAATACAGTCTTATCTGGAGTTGTACCATATTGTTTTAAAAGGTGTGATAATGCATTTCCTTTTGATACTTTGGGACCAAAAAATTCAAGAAACCCACAATCATCTCCAATAGGTGATAACACATGACTTATTTCATTTTTGAAAGATTCCGTAACCGTTTTTAATAAATCCCACAAGAGTGATTCTTGTCCAATAATAGCCAATTGTCCGATTTTTTTCCTGTCCTCAAAAAAACTATCCATCGTGTTTAGTATCTCTATCCTTTCTTTATTATGTTGAAAATAAAAATCAAAAGCCTGACATTTTTTATTGCTTTTTTCAACAAACATGTCTTTATCACATTTACAATTGGATTCATGATAACCGGTATAGCCAACAAATGTAAAATCATTTTTTTTAGCTAATTGATAGATGTTTTTTGCAATACTGCTTTTTAGAGATATTTCATTAATCACTTTTCTAGAAGGCATTTCGATGATAAGCGCTCCATTTTGTAAAGCCACAAGACCTACAATATCCAAAGCTTTCATATATTTATAGGCAGAATAGAAATTCCTTCCTGTAAAGACACTGAAGGCGACATTGTTTTTTCGTAACTTGTTGATGGCTTCAATATTTAAACTGGATATTTGCTTATCATCATCTAATAATGTTCCATCAAGATCTGTGATAAATAATTCAAACATACATCAACTCCTGGAGATTGTGATTAATTGATTTAGACTGAAAATTCTTTGAATTTCTCACCGGGGACCCCGCAGATAGGGCATTTTTCCGGTACACCTTCTTCTACTGTATGACCGCAAACTGGACAAATGAATATTTTCTTGGCGGGATAGTCCTTTTCTTCCTCGGCCAGTTTCTTTGCTTTTTTGTACATATCTTCATGTATCTTTTCAGCTTCAAGTGCATAATGTGTAGAACGTTGGGCTTCTTTTTCGCCTTGGAATTTGCTTACTTCGTTATACACGGGGTACATTTCTTCAACTTCGAAACTTTCTCCTTCTATGCATTGTTCAATGTTTTCAGGAATAGATCCAAGTTTTTTCAATGCTTTAAAGTGATTTTTGGCATGAACGTATTCTGCATATGAGATCGCCTCGAATAAGTTTGCCAAACCGGTTTTACCCTTCATCTTGGCATCTTCTGCAAATATTGCATATTTCATATGTGCTTCCGATTCTCCTGAGAATGCTGCTAATAAAAATTCTTTAGTCATTTCCTTCATGTTATTCCCTCCCGTAATTAAATATTGGTCAATTATAACATGTAAATCTGTGTTATAATCCATTAAAAGCTAACAGGAGGTGAGGCGCTTTAAGCGCATTTATGAAGAAAAAAATCTTAGGACCAACATTTGAAGAAATGCTACATCCGGAAAAAATTGATAAATCGATTAGAGAAAGGGCTTTAAAAGCAATGAAAGAAGATCCTTTAGATCCAATAAACCTGTTCAACATCACTTGGAAAAATAATGAGAATAAGATTCGATATTTTGTTATGCCCAAGGAGATAACAGGTGTTAATGCAAATATAGTAGTACTTTATGGGAAAGACTTCCCAACAGAAAGTCATAAAGTCGGGGCGACTTATTCTATTCTTATGGAAAAGGTTATCAGAAATGAAATTGATCCTTTCTATAACACTTTAATTTGGCCATCTACTGGTAATTATGGAATTGGTGGTGCATGGGTTGGATGTAGAATGGGATTTGATTCAGTGGTCCTTTTGCCTGAAATGATGAGTAAAGAAAGGTTCGATTTAATTAAAGAATACGGTGGCAAGGTCATTCCTACACCAGGTTGTGAATCAAATGTGAAAGAGATATATGATAAATCTAAGGAACTAAAGGCTGAAAATCCAGAAAAGGTGAGAATACTTAATCAGTTTGAAGAATTTGGAAATTACAGATTTCACTATTATGTGACAGGTAATACCTTATTAGAACTAAGCCGCGAGCTTTTTTCAAAAGGTATAGGAACAGGTAAAATTACAGGAGTTGTTAGTTCAATGGGATCTTCGGGAACAATTGCCTGTGGAGATCGCATCAAAGAAGAACAACCCAGAACGCTAATTATTGGGTCAGAACCTATTCAATGCCCTACACTCATGAGTAATGGATACGGTGGTCATGATATTCAAGGGATTGGAGATAAGCATGTTACATGGATACACAATGTTATGAATATGGATGCCATGGTTGCCGTGGATGATGTTGAATCGAAAAAAGGATTACAGCTTTTAACCGATCCGGTGGGAATGGATTACATTTCCAAACTGGGGGTTAAGAGTGAAGATGTTGAAATGATGTCAAAAATATTTGGGATATCTGGAGTTTGTAATCTCTACAGTGCAATAAAGGCAGCAAAATATTACGATATGACTGAAAAAGATACACTTTTTACCATTGCAACGGATAATATCGATCGATATCGAACCGTCATGAAAGAGTTAGATGCCACATACGGTGAAATGGATGCTTGTGAAGCAAAGGTTCGTTATGAAATGCTCTTTAAGGGCGTGAAAACCGATTGGGTTCAAGAAGCAACCTATGCTGTACGGAAGAGATGGCATAATTTAAAATACTATACCTGGGTTGAACAACAAGGAAAATCAGTAGAAGAACTTAATTACACTATGACGGAAGAATTTTGGCAAGAACAAAGGGACAAGATCAAAGAAACAGATAAACTTATGACTTCATATAGACATAGCGATGATTGATTGAGTAGATTAATATGAAAAAGGGGCAATGATCAGTTTGCCCCTTTTTTAAATTTAAAAATACCTTCTGAACACTTCGGGTACCGTTGTTATTTTATCAATTAATCCACCGGTTGTTCCCGAGAAAGCAAAACCATTTTCAAAATCACCAATAGAAGCTGAATAAAGTGCCTTTGCAATACAATATGGTGCTTTTTTAAAGTCACAGGTTCTGATACACTGATATGGACAATTAAATGGCTTTTTAATCCCCCGTTGAACATCCTCTAAAAACTTGTTTTTAACAGCTCTTCCTGGCATGCCTACCGGACTGTTGATGATTTCTATATCAGATTCTTTTGCATTAATAATCGTATCCTTGAAAGAAGGGTGAGCGTCGCATTCTTGTGTTGCGATGAATGATGTGCCAACTTGAATTCCATCAGCGCCTATTGCAAAGAGTTTATCCGATTCTTTTTTTGAAAAAACTCCACCACCAGCGATAAGGGGGATTCTTTTTTCATTTATCGTAGCAAGAAATTCTTTTATGGAAGGTATGACTTCTTCTAAATATTGATCATGATTTGTATCTAAAAAGTCTCGTTTAAACCCTAAATGCCCCCCGGCTTGCGGACCTTCTAGCACAAAAGCATCAGGCAATCTGTTGAAATACCTCAACCAGCCTTTTATTATGACTTTTGCAGCTTTTAAAGATGAGATTATTGGTACTAATTTTGTTTTAGAATGTTCAGGAACCAAACCTGGTAATTCTAATGGTAGTCCTGCACCCGAAAAAATAACATCCACGCAGTTCTTTACGGCAGTCTTTACCATGTCGTTGTAATTAGATAAGGCTACCATGATGTTAACCCCAATAATTCCATTACTTTGTTTTCGAGCCATTTTAATTTCATTTTCCAATCCTTTTAAGTCCGCTGCCCTTAAATCCTTTTCGCAATTCTTTACACGAAATCCTATTCCTGCGGTTCCAATCACACCAATTCCCCCTGCATTCGCAACGGCTGATGCAAGATTGGATAAGGAAATGCCTACGGCCATTCCACCTTGTACAAGGGGAACTTTTGGGATCAATCCATTGATGTTCAATTCTTTTATAGTATCACGCTCCATCTAGTAAATTGACTATTAGTCACCTCCGAAGTATAACATAATTTTTTTGATTTATTTTGTTTGGTATACTAGAAGATGTGTTACAAAAAAGTTAGTTGTTTCAAGTATTTAATGATTGTATGAAATATTCAAGAATTGAATGAATGAGGTGAATGAGATGAAAACGGGTTTAAAATTCTCGAGTTTTAGAAAAGTAAAAAGTACAATACCGGGAGATATCGTCATAACAAAAGAGATGCAATTGCCAGTAATTCAAGTGATAGACTATAATCAGGATAAGATTGTCCGAAACTCTGTTGAAACAATCAGTGAACTTTCTGATGTTCCTGAGGGCTTTACTAGATGGATTGACATTCAAGGTTTGGGAGATAAAAAGCTTCTTGAAGAATTAAAGAGTGAGTTTACAATCCATCCACTTATAATGGAAGATGTGGTTAATATACCTCAAAGAGTTAAGGTGGATTTTTTAGATAATTATGTTTTTTTGGTTTTAAAAATGTTTTATCAACAAAATCAGGATGATTTCATTGAAGAACAGGTCAGTATTATTTTCGGTAAAAATTATGTCATTTCTTTTCAGGAAAAATCCGGCGACTGCTTGGATTCACTTAGAGAGAGGCTTTACCATTCTAAGGGCATCATTCGCAAAATGGGTTCAGATTACCTTTGTTATGCAATAGCAGATACAATATTTGATCATTATTTTTCTTATTTGGAATATTTATCCGAAAATATAGAGAATCTGGAAGAAAGAGTAACTGTGGTAACGGAAGAATCGGATCTGAGAAAGATTCATGAATTGAAACATACTCTGATCTCTTTAAAGCGTGAACTCTGGCCTACCAGAGAATGTCTCAATCAACTGGATAAAGAAGAAATTGCCTTTATTAGCGAAAAGGTGAAATTTTATTTTAGAGATTGTTATGATCACATCCTACAAACCCTTGAAATAACAGAATCTTTAAAAGAACTGACCACAGAGCTTTTGAACATATATTTATCTGTACAGGGAAACAAGTTAAACGAGATTATGAAGGTACTCACCATCATTTCAACAATCTTTATCCCCCTCTCTTTTTTGGTAGGTTTGTACGGAATGAATTTTGTTTATATTCCCGAATTGAATTTTAAATTTGGTTATTTTATTCTAATTGCCGTGATGGCAAGCATCACTTTAGGGATGTTCTTGTGGTTTAGAAAAAAGGGGTGGATCGGCAAAAAACACAAAGATAAAAAATAGTACATTTTTTTAGATATCACATTTAGAAATAAAAGGAGGAAATCATGGATAAACTGATCAAAGAAGGAAGGGATTTTCTAAAATCCAACCGGTTTGAACTATTGGCCAAAAATATTGAGAGCGATCAAAGTAAGGGAATTCAACAACCACCCCTGGAAAAAGCTGTCAAAGAAGGTGAAATACTCATTGATCTCCCTGATCCAAAGTCTGTGCCATTACAAGAAAGGGATATTATAGCAATCATCGAGAATAGGGAAAGCAGGAGATTGTTTGACGATTCTCCCATTTCGTTAGAACAACTTTCTTATCTTCTCTGGACCACTCAAGGGGTTAAGTCCATTATGGGAAATCATTACGCCACCAAAAGAACGGTTCCTTCAGCAGGGGCGAGGCATCCTTTTGAAACCTACTTATGGGTTAAAAGAGTGGATGGCTTAAAAATGGGATTATACAGATACGTGTCCCTTCAGCATCAATTGGCTTTAATCCATGAGGGCGACTACACCACCGATGTGACACAAGCAGCCATGGGTCAAAAATTTGTTGGAGACAGCGCCTGTACTTTTGTTTGGGCGGTTGTTCCCTACAGAGGGGAATGGCGGTATCATGTTGGATCACATAAACCCATGTTGCTGGATGCGGGGCATGTCTGTCAAAATCTATACCTTGCGTGTCAATCTTTGGGACTTGGAACCTGTGCCATTGCCGCCTATTTTCAGGAACCCGTAGATAAACTTTTTCATTTGGATGGGGAAGAGGAATTTTCAGTTTATCTGTCTCCCGTTGGGGTTTTGAAAAAAAGTCTTGATCGTTGATAAAAAAGTGTTATAATAGAAGGGGAATGTTATTGGGGGAAGTGTGTTAAGCACTTCCCCTTTGTCATCTTGACGGGTATTTTGGATATACGGGAATTCCTTGGGGTTATGTCTTGAATACTTATAATGAGGTGATAAGATGAAAGTTATAGATATAATCTTTCCGGATTTGAGCACGTCTTGTCAATTGCCGGTAGCGGGATCCAGGATTTCAGCCGGTTTTCCATCCCCGGCAGATGATTTTATTGAAAATTCTTTGGATTTAAATCTTGAATTGATTAAAAATCCAGCGGCTACCTTTTTCGTTCGGGTATCGGGTTCTTCCATGAAAGACGCCGGTATTTTTGATGGGGATATACTCATTGTCGATCGCTCACTCAGGGCAGCGAACAGAAAAATCGTCATTGCTATACTTAATGGAGAACTTCTTGTGAAACGTCTCTGCATACGCGATGATCAATACATATTAATGCCTGAAAATAAAAATTACTCACCAATATATTTAACAAATGACAGTGATTTAAATATATGGGGGGTTGTGACAAATGTCATTCACAGGGTATGATAACAGTGGAGACCAACAGAGTCTTTTTGAGAATCAACCGGTTGAAAAAGCCCGCGGAGTCATCTCCGGAAAAGCTTATAACGAGTATTGTTGGATTGGTACCAGCGGTTTTTCCTATGATGATTGGGTTGGCCGGGTTTATCCCCAACAACTTAAAAAGAATCAATGGTTTGATTATTATTGTGATATGTTCAACGCCCTTGAATTGAACATGTCTTATTACCGACTCCCATCAAAGAAGGTCATTCAATCATTTGTAAACAGAGCACCGAAAGGTTTCTTTTTGTCCATCAAGGCACATCAGTCGATGACTCATCATGGGCAAATGGACTATGTCCCGGCCTTTAACGACCTGATGCACCTGATCGGCGATCATGGCATGTACTCCGTTTTGCTCCTTCAGTTTCCCAATGCTTTTAAATATCATCGGGATCAGTTTAAATTCCTGCGACAATTGTGTGGTTCTTTAGATTGTAAAAAGGCGGTTGAATTTAGGGATAATACTTGGAATAATGAAAAAATTCGAGATTGGGCCCGGGACAATGCAATCCTTTTGGTATCTGTTGATGAGCCGCAACTTAAGGGTTTAATGCCGCCAACACTTATGGATTGTAACGGTATGTACGTTCGTTTTCACGGGAGAAATGCCGCCAAGTGGTGGCGTCATGAAAAGGCCTATGAACGTTACGATTATCTTTATTCACGTGAAGAGTTGTTGGAATGGGTCAAAAA
>CAZVPY010000071.1:0-7411 GCA_964629135.1 uncultured Thermotogaceae bacterium
TATCTCCCATACGGATATGGGATGCAACCATTCCTCCACGCTGGGCCAGTCCATGTGTATCCGCACCTATAACTCTTTGGCCGGAATGATCAATGGCCCTGGCTATCAATTCACTTAACAACCCAATTCCTTGACCACCCACACCGGAAAGATAGATATCAAATTTAGTCATTAGACTCACCTCTTTTGGTAGTAGGTTCAATGGCCTGAACGGGGCAGGTTTGCATACAGGAACGATCCCCGATACATAAATCCTCTTGTACCCACACCGATCCGTCATCGGCAAGCTGGAAGGTCGGACACGCAAATTCACTAATACATTCGTAAGTACGGTTGCACTTCTCACCAACTTGGACGGGGTTTGGTGTTTTTCTACCGGCACGTCTCTGTTCGCGAGTAAATTTCAACATGCATGGATGCTTTGCGATGATTACTGTAAACCCTTCCTTTTTCACGGCCTCTTTAACAGCATCCGTCAGCTTCTTTTGACTGTAAGTGTCCACTTCATTTATATCGTTAACTCCAAGCCCTTCAAGGACCTGCCTTATAGGAATCTTTTGTGTAATCTCGTTGAAATTCTTTCCCGTGGCAGGATGCTCCTGATGGCCTGTCATGGCTGTTGTCCCATTTTCCATGATGATAAGTGTGTGATTATGATTGTTGTATATGGCGTTGATAATTCCTGGAATACCAGCGTGGAAAAAGGTGGAATCCCCCAAAAATGAAACCACATGTCTTTTTTTGTTGAACAGACTCAACCCAGCAGCCGTTCCGTTGGAATGACCCATACAAAGTAGCACTTGACCGATATTGTAGGGTTCTAAAGCTCCAAGCGTATGACACCCAATATCCGCTACTGTAATATCTTTTTCGTCCAATGCCTTTTTGATGGCATAGAAAGCAGAACGATGCCCACAACCGGGGCACATTTGTGCCGGTCTTGGATCAAGATGCGGTTTTTTGGGGTCATCTTCAACAGGCTTTGGGAAATCTTTCCAGGTTTTAGCCATTACATCTCTAACTTTATCCGGTGTATATTCTCCAATCCAATCATCGATATCCAGTTTTCCGATAATCTTGGTTTTAATACCGTTTTCATAAGCAATTCGCTTGATGTCCTGCTCCAAATAGTCGTCCAATTCTTCCAAGACTTTTACTTCTTCATGCTCTCTTAAAAACCTTTTAATCCTGTTTTCCGGAATTGGATTGACAAAACCCAATTTAAAAATATCCGGTTTATCTTCTACTTCTTCAAGAATATCTTTTAAAGACAAATAAGGTACCCCAGCTGTAATGATTCCTCTTTTCTTTCCTTTTTGCGTGTCAATATTGATAGAAACCTTACTTTTCCCAATGTTAAAATCAGCGTTAAACCCTTTTCTCGCCTGATTTTTATCTTCAAAGTTAAAAACACTTTCGTCAGAAATCTCTTTCACATAAGCCAATTTTTGCAGAGCCTTTCGTTTCATGTCCAGGGCTTTTGAAGTGAGGGGAATGTAAGGACCGTTTTTTGTTGAAAACAGGGGTTCATCCGTTTGTGTGATGTGTTGCATACCTTTAAAAAAAACCTTTTCTTTAGCATGACAAACATGGGTACTCATTCTCAAAATAACCGGCATTTTCTTCTCTTTTGAAATTAAAACTGCTTCCTTAAACATTTGATATACTTCAGTGGGAGTTGCAGGTTCCAGCATGGGGATATAACTCAACCTGGAAAAGTGTCGATTATCCTGTTCATTTTGAGAAGAGTTAGCACCGGGATCATCACCAAGAATAATCACCATGCCACCGATTAATTCCATCAAGCCTAATTGGACAAAGGTATCTGCTGCAACATTAATCCCAACACTTTTAAAGAACACACAGGAAAGATGACCGTTCACAGAGGCACCAAACGCTACTTCAGTTGCCACCTTTTCGTTGACAGAAAACTCGAAATAAAACGGTCTTTTTTCGTCTGGAACGGTAGCGATGGCATTAGCTATCTCAGGTGTCGGAGATCCCGGATACGAGGAAACAACTCTCACACCTGTTTCTACCATAGCTCTGACAACAGCTGTGTTTCCAATGACTATCTCATCAATTGGATCTTTAGATAATAAAAAATCACCCATTTTCTTCACGTTGATCGCCACCTTTCTTCATAAAAAAACCTTTTACCATTGTGAGATGACAAAATTGGATTCTTGAGGGTATACTTGTATGGATTGATGATAGCCGTTCAAATCATAGACAAATTGCTCAACTTTTGGTGAAGCATAATCATACGCTTCAGCCATGGTCACGTAGCCATCATCATTAACATCTGCGTCGAAAGTATAATCAAAGGCTTCTAAGGGGTTGTCTTCCCCTACATCACCTATACCATCGAGAAGGAAGAAACTGAATACCCCATTGTGGAGTGTGGCATTTTCCCAGCTTGATTGTTGAATGCTTGCACCTGTCATAACGTAAAATTCCGGTTCGCCATTTCGCCTTGATTGGCTAAAGACATTGATAACTGAGGAGTTAAATTGCTCATTAACTTGTTTAATCCTCTTTTCCAAATTTCTGCCTGGAATCAGATCGGTGAAATTACCGGAATTACAGGCATCAATAATGACTAATTTCTTACCGGGTATTTGTTGAAGCATTGTCCGTAGTTCAGTCATGTAAAGTCTGTATCCATCCGATAAATACAAATAAGATTCGTTGTTGCTAAATCCACCATGTCCCGCGTAGAAAAACGTAAAGATGGTGTTTTGGTTTAAACCTTGAAAATTCGCCAAAGATGATTCTATATCCGCTTTAACCACCCGATTTGTAAGTATGTTGATATCGTAACCAAAAATGGTCGCTTCCAAAGCTGTTTTCATGTCCAAGGCGTCCTCATCAGTTAACTGTAAATCTGAAGCGCTGTCATAATCGTTCACTCCAATTAAAAGGCCTTTGTGAGGATTTCCAACTGTAAAGCTCCACAATGAACTTTCCAAGATGTTTTTTTCCGTTTTATAACCCACCACTTTCCAGTAATACTTTTTCCCCCATTCCAATTCATCTACCGTGTAATGGTTGGCTGTGATAGTATCCAATTTTTCAAGACTTTCTACTGAATCACCAAACCAAATATCAAAAGATTCAAAATAGTTGAAATGGTCCCAAAACAAGGTTACTCGGTCAGAAAAAATGTTGGTGTTATCAGCTGGCGTAGGGTAGGCAATTTTTGGGCTCGGTACTATACATGAAACCAAGAAAAATATTCCCATGAAAAATAAAAACATCACAGATAAGAACACTTGCTTTTTCATTTTTATCACCCTTCTTTACAATCATTCACGTATTTAAAAAGGGTTGAATGATATTCAACCCTTTTTTAAAAAATTTATGTCTTTATTTTCGCGAACATCAAGAATTATTCTGGCACTGTAAAGGTCCATTCTCCTCCTGTTGAACCGTTACCACCATCTACTTTCCAATCATATGTTTTACCACTTTCTACATCATAAGCAACTGGAGGGACCTGCAAATCAGTTCCGATTATTGTATATTCAGCATCCGTACTTTCTTTGATCGAAACTGTGAAAGGCTTAGCCCGGTTTTCATAATCCCAATACAAATTAACCTTTGTATCAGTCAAATAATGCACAGAGGGATAATTTATATCAGGGCCGGGAACTCTGCAGGAAGTGATTACAAAAGCACTGGCAAGTATCACAACAATTGATACAAACATCATAATGTTCTTTTTCATTCTTCTCACCTCACTATTTTATTTTTCTGTCTATACTTCCTAATTAACTTACCTAAATTATAGCATACACCTGTTTAATTTTGCTGATTTTTCTTAGATTCGTTAAAAAACGTCACTTCAAGTTAGATAAAAAAAGTGCCGGCACCCTGGGGGAGTACCGGCTGAACTTATTACCCCTTGAGTTCTCTGAGTAAAACCAGGAAAATTATAACAAAGAATCATACCCCCTTGAAAATTTTTCCGAAAAGTGTTTCTAATCATGATATATATTGTATAATAGCCAGGAGTTTTATGATTCATAGGATGATAGTTATGCGAAAAAAATTAAACAAAAAAATAATATACTCTCTGGTTTCACTAACCATTATTAGCCTTATTGCCATATCCATCATTACCTCAACTTATGGCTTGGATCAAATTATCGAAGCCATGCGTTCATACCCTCCATTTTTTTTCTTAGCCGCTTTTTTTATTTATATATCCAGATGGTTGGTTGAATCTTTAGCCTTTAAAATATCAACGGGAAAATATAAATGCTTAACTTATTTTCAATGTTTCAAAACGGTTATTATTACACAATTTATGAACATGATTACACCTTTTTTATCTGGGGGTCAACCGGCAACATTTCTGATCTTTAACAAATACGGATTAGACATCCCTTCATCTTTTTCAGCCATGTTTATAAAATCCATGATGTACCAATTTTTTCTGTCACTTGCCGGCTTTATTTCCCTGATTAGCATCTTTAGCAACTTGGATACCGTTGCAAGAAACGCAGCAATCGTGGGTATTTTCATCAATCTGTTCATTGTACTGGGGATTCTGCTTATCGGATTAAGTGAATCCATTGCAAAAAAGGTCATCAGTTTCTTTATTGCAATTATTAAATGGATGAAAATCTTTCGAATAAATGAAGAAAAGGAAGCATCCATTTATCAAAACATCAAACAATTCAACCATTCGTTTAGCCAATTCCGCAATGAAAGAAAAAGATTGCTTTCTCTTTTTTTAACCACCGGTTTGCAATTCACCTTATTAAACCTCTGTGCTTTCGTTATTCTGAATGGTTTTGGAAATTTTAGCGATTTCAATGTATTCGCAAGAATCGTTTTAATCAACACATCCGCTTTAATTGTACCCACACCGGGTAATTCAGGAGGTGCTGAAGGTTTGTACGCCATTTTTCTCTACTCAATTCTACCTAATGGTATAATAGGTGCCGGGATTCTGATGTGGAGACTTCTTGTTTTCTATCTTCCGGTAGTCATAACAGGGGTTTTGACATTCTTCATATTAGTTCGTCTCTTGAACCAAAACAAAAGCAAGAGGTGTGATTGTGAAAGATTTAACCGCTTATAAGGCTTTAGGATATAACACGTTTTTGATCATGGGAGCAATCAATACATATATTTCAGCTGTGATGCCTGTTATAAGAAAAGCCCTTTCGCTTTCATACAGTGATGTTGGGGTCATATACGCTGCAAATTCTATTGGTTTTTTAACGGGAGCTTTAGTATCCGGCTTAATCATTGACTCTATCGGTTCTAAAAAACCGCTCTTTTTGTCTTTTTTATTATTTCCAGTAGGCGCACTCTTATTTGCGTTGGCTCAAGGAACATTCTCCTTGTTTGCCGGGAATCTTATCATTGGATTCAGCATCTCTGTAATGGAAATCTCTATCCCACCAATAAGCGGAAGGTTTAGGGGAAAAAGTGGTTCTTTGCTGAATCTTATTCACGCATTTTTCGCATTGGGATCAATGTTGAGCCCATTTGTTGCATCCTATTTCATTTCACAAGAACTGCCTTACAGGGCTTTCTTTTTCGTTATCGCTGGTTATACATGCATTCCCTTTTTCTTTTCAAATGTCTTGAAAATTCATATGCCTGAAAGAAAAAAAGAGGAAAGAAAAAATGCCTTATCAGGCGTTGGATTTACATTGAAGAACAAATACTTTTGGTTGATCTGCGGCGCTATTTTCTTTTACGTTGGGTCGGAAATCGGTGTCTTTTCATGGGCGCCTATTTATTCTACTGATAAAATGAAAAATAGCGAAGAACTTTCCAGTATACTTCCATCAATGTTCTGGATAGGTCTTCTTATCGGCCGTTTCCTTTCAGCCAAATGGGTGGACAAGGTTGGCCATTTGAAGTGGTTAATACTAGTGACTCTTATCGGACTGCCTATCACATTTTTGGCACAAAACCCAGTCAATTCTTATCTCTTTCTATCCATATTTATAGGCCTTTCGGGCTTTATGCACTCATCCATTTTCCCCACACTACAATCACTGCTGGTGGAAACCATTGACAAGGGGTTGGGATTCTCACTTTCCCTGTTCTCCGCTTTTGCCTCTTTCGGAAGTCTTACTGCGGGTTTCGTCATCGGAAAAATCAGTAGTGCTTTTGGCATTCAATGGGGTTATCTCTTTCCATTTTTCCTTTTCAGTGGGAGTTTTGTAATGGTACTCATCATTACTCTACTGAGAAAAAAAGAAAAAACTACAACTTAAATCCGCTTCCACAAGGATTCAGACTGTTTTTTCGATGCCTTTAACACCTGTGCTTCATCCAACAAAGTAAATTCACCATCTCTCAACAAATAATCCCCGTTAACAAAAACATCCACGGGTTTGCAATTTTCCATGATGGCAAAATAAAAGTGAGAAAGAAAATTATCACCATTCATAGGAGTCGGCGACTGATAATCAAATGTCACAAAATCTGCTTTGTATCCCTGTTCAATTTTCCCCAGCTTTGTTTGGAGAATTTTTGACACATAATTGGCGTTGTTCCTGAAAACCACATCAAACATATCCTCCACAGAAAAAGCGATGGGGTCTTTTTTTAGTAAATGCTGACTCAGTATAAGGATTCTCATGTCCCGTGTTAAGTCATACCCATAACCGTCTTTGCTAAGATTTACTAAAATTTCATTGTTTTTAAATTTGGAATAATCAGGTAATCCTGCCCCGTTGTTCATATTAGACTGAGGATTAAAAACCACTCGCGAGCCATTTTTCTTAATAATCGATAAATCGGAATCCTGAACATGTAGGCAATGGACAAGTAGAGATTGATCATTTAACAAACCAAATTGATCAAAACGTTCAATTGGAGAGATTTGATACTTTTCTAAATGGATTTGCCCATCTTCAGGGCCCTCTCCAACGTGAACGTGGATGGGCATCCCGCTATCTGCACAGGCTGAAAGGGTTTCATCCTCTAAAGTAAACGAAGCGTGTAATCCAAATAAACCAGCTGCGCTTGCAGGATATTTTTCCGTAAATGACTGCGCTTCAAGATTTTCTGAAATCGCCTCACGCTTTGCCTTCTCTCCATCACGGTCACTGGTCTCATAGCATACAATTCCCCTCATACCACCTTCTTGTATACAGGCCTTGACTACTTGTTTCAAACTCCCCCTGATGGCATTTGGGCTGGAATGATGGTCAACAAACGTAGTCACACCATTTCTCACCATCTCCAGATAAGCTGAAAGCGCACTATAATAAACATCTTCAATATTAAGTGTCCGATCCAATCGCCACCACAATTGTTCTAACAATTCCTGAAACGTGGAAGGATTAAAGGGACTAAATCCCATTCCCCTGGCAAAAGTGGAATAAATATGTGTATGTGAGTTGATAAAACCGGGCATAAGAATTTTTCCCCCACC
>CAZVPY010000072.1:0-7009 GCA_964629135.1 uncultured Thermotogaceae bacterium
AGGTATACTTTCCACAATGAGGGCTCCGCTATTTTGCGTCTGTTCAATAATATTTCCCAGTAAAATCAAACGTTCGTTTTCAGATTTTGTATAAACTTCCATATACTGACCATACAAATTGGCGTAGAATTGCGCATGATTCGTTAAATAATCTTTTAACTCTCCTGAACTTAAAGTATTATCTGCATTCAAATCTGCATAACCTTCTATTGCTTTTCTTAAATAGTAGGCTGCAATTCCGTTGTTAATTTGAATGTTTCCCTCTTTAAAACCATCATGAGATTCCTGGTTCGCAGCACTGGAAAACATCAGGAAATCAGAAATATTTTGAAGACTTTCCGCTCTCACCATGCGGCTTTTTGTTTCATATCCCTGATTACAGGCGTCAACTACGATGATTTTTTTCCCTTTGAATTTTGCTATATTTAACTTCAAGTCCGCCTGGGATACCATAGCACTGCGTTCTGATGGATCAGAATAATATGTCAGCAGTCCTTTTTCTGCTTCAGTTGAACCACCTGCTCCATGGCCGGAGAAGAAAAACAAAAAAGTGTCGGAATAATCCGAATAATCAGCAATATAGTTGATTTCCTCCAATATTGTCTCGCGGCTGATGCGTTCGCCTGTGAGTAAGATGGTATCGAAGCCAGCTCTTTTTAAGACTTCGTCCAATTCTTCGGCATCCTTCTCTGCAAATCTGAGATTGGGGAGATAACGGTAATCATTCAATCCCACCAACAAGGCAATGTTTTTAGAAATACCTAATATTACGAACAAAATCATCAATACTGCAAAACAGAATTTTATTTTCATATAGCCCCCATCTAATAGTCTTCCCCTACTCTTATTTGGTATTTATACGGGGATTGGTTTTTAAAATTTCATTTCACAATACATTTTCTGTTTTCAATTTCCAACCGGTATTGAAAAATTAATATTTGCCGGATTCAGTAATGTTGGTTCCTGACTGTCTAGCTTTGTATCGTATGAATGAATGACTTGAAACATTTCATTTTTTATAGCGTCATACAATTCAATTTCATCTATTCGATTATCAAAATTACAATCTGTTTGTCCAGATAAGGCTTTTATAATAGCGTGAGTGAACAAACTGTGCTCAAGTTCTCCGAAGTTTGGATAAGCCTTTTGAAACTCTTGGGTTGCCGCCAAAAATAGAAAATTATCTGAAGTGTCGTTTATCTCGCTTCCCATCATATCCTGATTCTGATTTTCATTTGGTTTTGTTGAAAATGGAAAATCGATCCCTTTGGTAGGAATCAGAGATTTCATCGATCCTCCCGAGAAACAACAATCCAATATAACGAATGTTTTCTTGGAATTCTCTCCAATCTTCCGATAGTATTTGTATAAATCATCGTCGATAATAGTCGTGTAGTAAGGGTTCGAATGATCATAATCATAGGGGATCAGGCCCTCATCCTGACCATCACTTTCATCATTGTTTTCATCAGGAACTTGAATGCCATGTCCCGAAAAATAAAGATAGACATCGGTATCTTGATCAACATATGAAAAGATTCCTTGTTTTAGAAAAGACTGGATTCTGTCTTTGGTTGCATTTTCATTTGTTAGGATAAGTTCGTTAAAAACTACATCAGAACCGTAAGTTTGTCTGAGTTTTTGTACAAAACCCTGTGCATCTTCTGCACAAACAGGCAAACTGATTACTGTATCATCTTTAAAATATCCCACACCTACGGCAAATACGAATATTTTTTGTGCATTTTCTTTCTGAAAACAATTAGTGGAAAGAGGTGTTTCGATGCCTTCAGGAACGAGTATCATTGAGTGTCCGGATACATTTATTGTTTTGTTTTTTAGCTTGTTATTCTCATAATAGGAAAGCAGATGTTCTCCCAATGTCAACCTTAGTCTCTTCTTTTTATCGCTGATCATCTTGCCATCCACATAAAAGGGGAAAGAATATGCACATGATAGTTCAAAATCAACATCATAAAGGGAAGGCCTCTCGTTGTAATAAAAGAATTCCACACCTGAATTCCATTCATTGTTGTTGTTTTGGATTTCTTTTTCTTGGACACTGTTCATCAAGTCCATTTTCAGAAATGGATTTTCTGTAATATACTCACCTTTGAGAGCATATTGAGCGAAGAGTTGCTTGTAGGCATGGAGTTCGTTCGTCATTTTTTTGAATGCAATAAATTGAATGAATTCTATCCCTCCAAAATCTTCAACAAAAGTATATAATGCCGGGATCGTTTTGACTTCACCTTGTAGAATCTTATTGTCTAAAGATTTATCTTCAAAGGGATCCGGCCAAAGCAACAACAATTCGCCTTTAGCATTATAATGAAAAACAAAACCGAATACCTCTTGATTGGATGTGAACTTAATTTCCGGATTGCTCTGGCCAACTTCAAAATAAAGATTAGAAGTATCCAACCAAAGATCCACTTCAATTGAGCTTTTTTCTTGAGGCAATAGAATCACTTTCTCCAGCTTTTCATAATCAGTTAATGCAAACCCGGATGTGACAATAAAAAATAAAACTAAAAAAAAGATTAGATAGGCTGCAGACTTCATATTTACATCTCCTTGTTGATTGTTATTCGATGTCCCATTGAATCTGAATAACACCATCCTGAGGTAATCCTTCTTTCGATGTATCAACAGAAAAAATCTTCGATTGATTTCCTTTATATAATTGTATCGTATATTGAATGTCTTTTTCTAAGAAAATAATTAAATCGGATGTCCCAATAAAAATCTCATTAATTTCTACATAGGCTCCTTCCGGGTTGGACCGAATTTCAAGCTTAACAAAATCTTTTTCTGTTTTAGTTAAAGATTTTCTCAAATAATTCTCCGGATCATTGATAGCCCTGTTTACTGCTACCCATTCGGATTCAAACAGTGAACCCCGATCTTCCGGGTTTAAGGTCATCTGTTGGATACCCGACACAGGAGGGAAATCCTCGGCATTCACATTGAGATATTTGTAAAATTTCTGTATGTCCTTTTTGATATAAACCTTTGATAAAAAGTTGTTAGGATATCTCTCTCCTACATTTTCTAAACACA
This sequence comes from uncultured Thermotogaceae bacterium, assembly GCA_964629135.1. GTDB lineage: Bacteria > Thermotogota > Thermotogae > MWEM01 > MWEM01 > JASUTC01. Next base: position 3,064 of record CAZVPY010000072.1, read on the forward strand.
ATTCAAACCATCCATGTGCATCACTTGTGCCTTTCATGAAAAGTCGTTCAATCGCTCCGAAAAATTCTACTGTCTGTATAAAATCAAGATAATAAAGTTCAATGTTGTATTGAGGCAGACCTTTCCCCTGAACATCTACCAGCCGTCCGTATAAATTTGGAGGATATTCTGCTTTGCATTGTTGCGAGGAAACTGTCAAACACAACATTACCATCAGAAAGAAAATGATTATAAAGATTTTTGAACCTTTTCTTGTCATTTTGTCTCACTCCTGTTGGCTTTCTTTTCACGCTCAGTTGCTATAAGTTTTTTATTCGATTAGTATGCTTTAAACCATCCAATTAATCAGTTTCATTATTTGTTCGGGCTATACGAAATCCAAAGTTGTCGAAACTATCTTCAGGAATTGCCCCTCCCGGCTCATTACCGTAACGATAAGGAAGACGGCAGCTACCGGGATAGCTACGATAACTTGAACTGCGAACGGCCCTCGTTGTACCGCTTTCTTGTCCGATCGGATTGATTACACTCTCATCTGAATAGCTTCCATACCAATCATGACACCATTCCCAAACATTTCCACTCATGTCATAAAGCCCCAGTTCGTTGGGTTTTTTTGTTCCTACTTCCTGTAAGACAGAGTCGCAATTATGCCTGTACCAGGCCACTTCTTCCACATTATTACTTCCAGGATATTTGTAATCTTCTGTGCTTTGATGGCCCCCTCTTGCGGCATATTCCCATTCAGCTTCTGTCGGTAATCTATATCCCTGAACTTGTGTAATATCTGTTGTCTTTTTACCGTTTTTGTCCAAAAGGCTGCCATCACTATCATACGCCTTTGCCAATCCTTCCTTTTCACTAAGCCAATTGCAATAATCAATGGCATCCCACCAGCTGATGTAGATTGCTGCTTTATCTCCTCTTCCAAAATCTTTATCATCCTTTAGACTGATTCCGGTTATTTCACAATAAAGATCATATTGATTAAATGTCAGTTCATATTTTCCGATATAATAATCATATGTTAGTTCAACCGGATGTACGGGCATTTCACTTTCTTTTCCTTCACTATCTCCCCTGGTGTTTCCCATTTTGAATGTTCCCGCTTTAACAAGAACTTGTTCAGGAATAAGACTGCCTGAAGGATAAGCATTAATGATGTTCTCTTCCCAAGAGGCATTCACTGTGGTCGTAGTTTCGGATGTAATATACACCATTTCTTTATAGATTTCGTAACTGCTTTTTCTTAACTGCACTTCATAATTCCCGGGATCAGCTGGAAAAGTTTTCGGGGTTTGTCCATATTCTTTACCATCAATCCAGATTTCTGCTCCGCTTGGGATGCTTTCAACAACAAGTGTCCCTTTTTGTTGTTTTTCTAAGGATTCACCCAAGAAGATTAATTGATCGTTTTCAGTTTTTTTGTAAGGTTCCATATTTTGATTGTAATGATGGGCAACAACTTGCGCTTCCTTTGTCATATATTCATATAGTTCTCCCGCGCTGATAGTATTGTCAGAATTATAATCTGCCTCTCCTTCAACGGCTTTTTTAAAGAAATACGCTGCTATTCCGTTGTCTACATGTATATTGTTGACTTTAAAACCATCATAGGATTGCTGATTCGAAGCACTTGAGAATAGCAGGAAATTCGCCATGTTTTGTAGGGTTTGGTTTCTGGCTAAATTTTTCGTCTCGTATCCTTGAGTACAGGCATCTATGACTATAATTTTCTTGCCTCTGAACTGTCCCAAAGTTTCTTTCAAGTCACTGTGTGAGATTTTTGCAGTTTGACCATCTATATCAGAATAACGGGTAAGAAGACCTTTTTCGTCTTCTGTACTCCCTCCGATTCCATGGCCCGAAAAAAAGAATAACAAGGTATCGGAATAACTGGAACGATCTGCCTGATATTTAAGTTCTTCCAGAATGTCTTCTCTTCCGATCCGATTGCCTGTCAACAAATAAGTCAAAAATCCCGCATTTTCCAGCACCTCTTTCAGGTCTTCCGCATCTTTTTCAGCGTATTTCAGATGGGGTAAGTACCGGTATTCGTTAATCCCCACTAAAACCGCCACATTTTTAGCTAGCCCAGATATTAAAAAGAGTATCGACAATAATGTGATGAGTATAATGTGTTTGTTTTGCATTCATGACACCTCTTTTTCTTTTATTTGGAAGTTTGTTTCGTTTTGATTATATCATATTGAAAGTATAGAAAATGGCAGAACAGAGAAGTTTTATCACTTTTCTTTTTTTTGTTTAAAAAATTTACTGGAATGAAAAGGGCAGATTTCCTTTGCGCTAATTTTGTTTGGCTTTAGAAAAAACAAACGGTTGATGGTTTCCCTGACAAATAAAACCTGCCCATAAAGCAGGTGAGGCAAATCCAAAGGTATCATCAAGAAATTCTATTAATTCTAACTGCGCATTTCTGAATGCTTCAGGAATGTTTTGACCTTTGAACAAGTTCTTATAAAAAGATTCCATCAGATATACTGTGTATTTATCACTGACCCGCCAAAGACTCATGATGATTGTTTTAGCACCGGATTGTGCAAAACTTCGTCTTAATCCCATAATACCTTCACCGGTTTTGATTTCGCCTAATCCGGTTTCGCAGGCTGAAAGGACAACAATTTCTGTGTTTTCCAGGGCAAGGGTTGTGGCATCATAAGCTGAAAATACGCCATCTTCATATTCTTCAGGTATACTTTGCCCTCTCAACACAGAGTTGACACCGGATAAAACGATTCCTGATCGAAATAGGGGGTGGGGGATTTTTTTGTTTTCATCGGAAATAAAAAAACCATGGGTTGCCAGGTGTAAAATTGATGGCGATTCTACATTTCTCAAATTTTCTTCAAAAGCTTCTTTTTCAGTATAAAAGGCATTAACGGTTATATTGTTTTCGGAACAAAGTTTAGTTAACAATTCCCCTTCTTTTTGAGTCCCTTCAAGTTGTTTGTAATAGCCATCATCCAGGGTTTGTTCCCTTAAATAGTGTAATAATCCCCTATTCTGTTGTGGTCTTTCAATAGAGACTCTTTCCGCCGAAAAATCATCTGTTAAATCATAGGCTGGGTTTGCAAATATTGTTATATCAGATAATATCCGTTTTTGATCTTTGTATCTGAGCATTTCCCGGACGTTGTTGTAGTAATTGATGCAGAAATCATCCAGAAAAAAATCATCATTAGGAGAAATAAGCGACTCAAAGGCGATTTTGGCAATTTCTCCATCGGGACATATGTGAGCCGTTTTGATTGTTTTGTCAGATTTATCTGCAAATTGAATCAAAGTATGGGATAAAAGCTGATTATAAATCGTTTTACAGATACTGATAATTTCGTTGATGCTGGACAATCTTGAAGAATTCGCTCCCCGTGTGGCCTCGTCACCGGATATGATTTTTCTATAATGGACTATATCATTTTCGAGCTTCTCGGTACCGGTAAGCGCTTCTAAAGACATTTTCATTTTTTCCCCTTCATGTTGGGTAAAGAACAGACAATATTTATCAGTCTGTGTATATTCTCCCTGATCGAAATCATAGAAACGGAATTTATAGAAATCCAGTATTACATCATTTTCTCCGGTTTTTTTCTTCAACAAAGTCATTGAAAAGCTTTCAGATTTTTGCTCTTTCTGGCTTACTGGAAGTGCAGCTTGAAGCTCACGTTCCAATTGCGCACATTTCTCTAGTAACACCTTTTGTCTATTTGCATAATCATCTTCATCTTCATTTTCAACAGCACCGGTAAACAACCTTCTGGCAATCTCTTTCCTGAACTGCAGATAGTTTTCAAATTTATCTTTCAGTTTTTTTTCTCTGTCTCGTATTTCCCGGAGTACCTCAAGGGTTCTCTGGGACACTTTTTCGGATACGGTCTGGAGTTCTTTCTGCTTCTCTTCTCCAAGACTTTCAAATTCTTCTTGCTGC
>CAZVPY010000072.1:7019-7386 GCA_964629135.1 uncultured Thermotogaceae bacterium
TCATTTTCTACAGCACCTGTTAACGACCTTCTGGCCATCTCTTTCCTTACGTGCAGATAGTCTTCAAACTTTTCTTTCAGTTTTTTGTTTCTGCTCAATCTGGCTTCCATTCTATGAAGGTAGGTCACTTCAAATACTAACCCTTTTCTGAAAAAAAGAAGTGGATAGTATTCAGAAAGATCAATCTCATCTTTGTATTTCAAGAGGGCTGAAATAAAAAGTCCCGTCTGTTTCTGCATCTTTTTTATCATTTTGACAGATGAATCTTCATCAAGACCTTTGATGATGTTTTCAAAGTATTGATTTTGTAATTTCATCCCCTTTCTAAGTATAGAAAAGGCCTGTATTGTTTTTCCAATTGCGAAAA
>CAZVPY010000073.1:0-7333 GCA_964629135.1 uncultured Thermotogaceae bacterium
CAGACATGAAAGCAGCTTCCAAGGAAATCTCCAAATTCAGTTATGCCATTGATCAGAGTCCGGTGATGATTTGTTTGTTCGATTCGGAGGGTAAGATCGAATACGCCAATCCCCAATTTTTGACAAAAACGGGATACGATCTGGATGAAGTCATTGGGAAAGAAATTGATTATTTCCGACCGAATGAGGAAGATTGGCAACGGGAATACGAGAAAATCAAGCAAATGATCCGGAAAGGTGAGAAGTATTCACATGAAATCAAGGTTTGCGGGAAATTTAACTGTTTATGGGAAATGGTTTCCATTTCCAAGGTCTATTACACCGGAGAAGAAGATTATTTCTACCTAATGATAGCGGAAGATATTACCGACATGAAAATCAAGCGGAAGGCCATTGAGGAAGAATACCAGTTTCTGAAAGTCATCTTGGAAGATAATCCCAACGCGATTTTCTTTTTAGACGCTTACGGCCACATAACCTATGCGAATCAAAAAGCAGAGGAGATCATGAAGTTGCCAAAGGAAGAAATCATCAGCAGGACCTATGATTCAAAGCAGTGGGACATTACCAACGATGAAGATTCACAATTGAAGAGTGAAGAACTGCCGTTTGCAAAGGTGATGCGAACAAAAAAACCCGTGATCAATTATACTCACCAGATTACAGACGGAGCGGGTTCAAAGATCGGAGTTAGAATAAACGCCACTCCCAAATTTAGTGAAGACAACAAGGTCTCAGGCGTTATTGTCTCTTTAGAAAAGTGTTGAGGGGTGAAAATATGGTAGATAAAGATGAATTGAAAAAGAAGGCCATCAAGCGCTTATCTGAGAAGGGTAAAATACCCGATAATTACGACATTGAACAACTGAACAATCATGAAATGAAGCGCATCATTGAAGATTTGGTCATTCATCAAATGGAGCTTGAAATCCAGAACGAAAACATGGCACGTCTTCAAATAGAACTTTCAAATTCAAGAAACAAGTATTACCGACTCTTTGAAAATTCACCTACCGGTTTCCTTACATTGGATATGCAGGGAGTGGTACAGGAATTAAACAAATCAGCAGCAAATATCATCGAAAAACAAAAAAGAAATTTACAGGCCAAACCTTTCACTTTATTTGTTGATCAGATTGATCACAGTAATTTTTTCTCCAATTTGAGAGCAGCCAAACAAAGGGGAAGTAAGGCCAAAGACGAATTATTGCTGAAAAACGGAAAAACCGTCTTTTTTGAGAGCCTTTTTGTGGAAGAAGAGTCAGAAGTGTTTTATATGGTATCTATCACGGATATCAGCGAAAAAAAGGAAATTGAAAGAAAACTCATGCAGGCAAAGGCCATAGCCGAAGAGGCAACCAAGGCCAAAAGCATCTTCCTGGCGAATATGAGTCACGAGATAAGAAATCCCTTGAACGAGATTGCCGGTGCCATTGAATTAATCGAAGGGGCCAAATCTGAAGAGGAAAAAGAAAAGTTGTTGTACATTGCAAAAAACTCCTCTGAAATGCTGACGAATCTTATCGACGATGTTTTAGACCTTTCAAAGATAGAGGCCAACAAATTATCCATTCAAAAGAAGATTGTCAATATAAATCAAATGTTAACGGAGGTCATCTCTTCCTACAAAATCAGCTGTCGAAAAAAAGGGATTACACTGACTTTGGTGAATCAATTAGACAAGAGCTGTTGTTGTTTGACAGATAATGTCAGACTCCACCAAATCTTGAACAATTTATTGTCCAATGCAGTAAAATTCACAGATACCGGTTCAATCGTTCTTACAGTTTCACACGGAGAAAACGATCGGATTTACTTCAGTGTAAAAGATTCAGGGGTGGGGATGGATGAGGATGAACAGGCAAAATTGTTCAGCGACTTCTATCAAACCCGGAAAAAGAATAAAACAAAATCCGGTACGGGATTGGGGCTGGCCATATCCAAGAGATTAGTTCAACTGTTGGACGGAGATATTTCTGTTGAAAGTATACTTGGAGAGGGTTCTACTTTTTCCTTTAACATCGTTGCTCCAAAGGTTTCTTGTGAAAAGGACCTGGCGGCTGAAGAAAAACAGAGTAAAAGCATCAAAGACTTGAAAGTTCTTATAGCTGAAGACAACCCCATAAACCAAGTCATTCTTTCCAAGATGATCGAGCGCTTTGGCTGCTCCGTTCAAGTGGTTTCTAACGGAGGTGCTGTTTTGGAGAAGATCGTTGACCAAAAAGAACGCTTTGACATTCTGTTCTTGGACATACAGCTCCCGGATTACGATGGCTATTATGTCACGGATAAGATTAGAGAAAGCGAGGCAAACATCGATAAGGAACTGTGTATAGTAGGGGTCAGCGCCCATGCAACGAAAGAACATAAGACAAAGGCGTTTGAAGCGGGAATGAACGATTATTTGACAAAACCCGTAACCGGTGAAAGGATACTGGCAGTTTGTAAAAAAAATATATAAGATTTTTTGTGAATAGAATATTATAAAGACAATAAGATATATACAGCAACTTTTTTATAACTAAATATATCTAAAAAAGACAAGGGCATAATGTTATAATCTTTCCAATTAGGGCGGATACTTAAGTCTGCCCTAAAAAAATCCAATACTTATCTATAATTACTATGCGAAGATTTTGTATATTAAGGAGTTGATTTTTGTATGAACAAAAAAGTTCTTTTATTTCTAAGCGTTTTTTTGCTAACACTAACGGTCTTTTCCTCAAATTTGACCGTGATCTTTGAGCCCTATTCCATATTCAGCTATATGGAAGATTACACATTAAAAGGATTGGCTGTTGATGTCGTTAAAGGCATATCAGAAGAAATCGGTGAGGAAATCGATGTAGAGTTTACCCAGTGGGAAGAAGCCTACAGCCGAGTGAACAGTGGCGGCAACGTTGCCTTGGCTGCAATCGCAATGAACGCAGAAAGAAAGGACCTGTTCCAATGGGTGGGTCCCTTTAGTATCATCAAAACCAATATCTATGGAAAGAGCTTGGAGGATTACACATTCGAATCCCTTGAAGAGGCCAAAGCTGCCAAAAAAATTTGTGTGGTTAAAGACTATTACTCCACACAATACTTACAGGAAAAGGGGTTTGACAACCTGGCGATTTACAATAACGAAAAGGAAGCCTTTAAGGCGTTCCTGGCTAATGACGGGTACCTGTTCACCACGGATAATGTCAGTTTATCCATACTCATCAAAGAAAGCATAGTGCCGGTTCCTGAATTGGAATCTTTGATCACCTATTCAATGGATTATATCTACATGGGATTTTCAAAAGAAGTTAATGCTGAACAAGTTCAAAGCTGGCAGAATGGCTTGGATAAGATGAAGACAAATGGAAAGTTGAATGATATTTATCAGAAATGGCTTCCCGGTACCAAAGCTCCTGGCAAATACACTTTCGTGGCTGAAGCCAACTACTCTCCATTGACTTATGCGGATAGGCTGGGAAGGGCAACCGGCTTTGTTTCCGATATCGTAAAAGAAATCAAGACAAAAATGGGGAACGATGATTCTATAATGGTTTTGGACTGGGATTTGATTTATCGATCCGCTTTATTGAACCCCAACGTAATCATCTTCAGCATCGCCAAAACAGACGAGCGAACACCCTTATTTAACTGGGTAGGCCCTGTTGTCCAGAACAACGCGTACTTGTATAAAAATGCCGCCTCAAATATGGCTGTGCCTTCTGTAGAATATGCCAAGAAAGTTAAGAAGATTGCCACAACATCATCCTGGTGGATGGAACAATTGCTTATCGACATGGGATTCGACAATCTGGTCAGCTATCCCGCCCCAACACAATGCGTGAAACAGCTCATGGAAAGAAAAGTTGACCTCACCGTTTTAACCGATCTGACGGTAAAAGACATCGTAACGGAAGCCGGTTACAATATGAATCAAATCGAACCGGCTCTGCATCTGGCTACACGAGATGTGTACGTTGCCATCTCAAAGGGTACTTCAAATGAGTTTATCGATGATTTCAGAGCAACCTTTAATGAACTGGTAGCCGATGGCACTTACAAAACACTTTACAGTGAATATTTTGAATAATCATTGATTCATATTTCTATGAGCGCCCGAAAGGGCGCTTTTCTTTTACAATTTTACTTCATTTTTATTCTGCATAATAAACTACTATAACTTTTTCATCCATTTGACATGATTTGTTATACGTTAAAAAGAGAAAACGAAAGAATATCTATATAACATTAAGTAATTGTCGTCTAATATAGGTTTATTTGTTTATATCCCTAAATATATTGCAAATGCTAAGTTGTTTTTTTGAAACAACGGGCATATAATTGGTTGGGTAAATAAACTATTTATGGAGTTAACAGGCATCAAGGAATTTAAACTTTTTCTTTTATCGGCAAAAACTTGAAAATGATCGGAAAATTGCTCTATGGAGGTATTTATGAAAATTATTTGGAGATTGTTTACAGGCTTTTTTATCATGATAATGTTTCTCGTTGTCATTTTCATCCTGACAAATATAACTTTTAACTCATTAAATGCTTCGGGTAACGCCATTAAAGATGAAGCAGTCAGTACAGAGATGTCTTTTTTATCGTACAAAGATTCATTTGATTTTCTAAATGAAACTGAAAACCTCTTTGATGTGGTACTGAAACTTGGCTATGTTTCTGATCAGGATGAGTTAAAAACGATGGAGGAACAATTTAATCTGGATATAGAGAATATCAAGCAAAAGGCCGGCTCATTTGAAAATGCACCGGAAATGAATAAAGTTCTTGAAGAACTTCAAAAAAACGCTAATTCTGTATTTTCATACAAAGCCCATGAGATTTCTAATCAAGAATTACTGGATCAATTCAATACGCAAATGCTTCCCGCTATGCAGTTGGAACTGGAACAAATAGAAGCTTCTTTAACGGAAATGCAGAGAAAAAGTGACACCAACGTGTCCGAAATAACGGATAAGTTATCGATGTGGTTGACGGATGATGTGAATCTGGAACAGTTTAAGGAGAAAGTACAAAATCTCTCAAATGACCAAATCACAGCATCAGAATGGGAAATGATTTGGGAACTAGAACCTTTGGATGCCTTTTCGAATTATCCTGCCCTTTTGAAACTGAAGACTTTGCATGTGGAGATGCTTGCCAATCCGGCCATGGTGAGAACTTTTTATTCTGACATAAACTCGATGATCAAAGAAATAGAAGCAGCTTTAGAAAGTGTAGAAACGGATTCCCTTAGAGAACAAAAAGAGTTGAATGCTCTTCAAATAAGTTTGACAGCCTACAGCAAAATTATAAAAGACAAAACATCGATTCTTAGAAGTATTGAAAGGAAAAAGGCTGAAATCGTTGACTTTAAGAAAACAGGTACTTATTACAACGATCAAGTCTTACTGATGAAAAAGAACACGGAAGAAATGATTAAAAATGAGCTCAGTGAGAATATGGAAGCGATTAACGGTTTGGTCTATAATTTATTGGAAAGAAGAGAAAACGAACTAACGAACTCGGTGTCCCGAGAAATTGACGTTAGTGAATCGATCAAAGGATCAATTGAAAGAAATGCATCCATTGTTTTCTGGTTGGTGGTTTTGGGCATTCTGGCCAGTTTGGTGATTGCCTTTGTCATTACCACTTCGATAACAAAGCCACTGAAAAAATTAATGGACGATTCATCAAAACTTGCAGATCTTGACTTAAGAACAGAGTTTATTGCAGGCGACAGAAAAGATGAAATAGGGATGATCAAGAATGCATTCGTAAAAATTGCCCATGCCTTTAAAGATAATATCACGGAAGTCTTCGCCGATGTTGAAGCCATTAATCATAAATCATTCGAGATAAAAGAAGATTCCAAAGGCAATAAACTACTGATCGAAGAAATGGGTCTAAAATTAACAAATTCCAAGGATGCTATCGAACAATCCTCTAACATGCTCATGGCCATTAATGAAGCCCTTGACGAAATGTCACAAGAGAGTGTTGTCAGATTGGAAAGGACTCAAAAAGTCGTTTCCGAAGCCACAGAAACGCTTTCTGAAACCGAGAAAAAAACCGGGGAAATTGAACTGTTAACATCAGATATAAAAGATTTTAGTGAAGGCGTTATAGACACACTTTCCACCGTATCAAAACTGAAGGGCTTTGAAAAAGAGATCAACAGTTTTGTAGAAGAAATCAACACCATCACCTCACAAATCAACCTTTTGGCTCTTAATGCTTCTATTGAAGCGGCAAGAGCGGGAGAAGCAGGTAAAGGATTTAGTGTGGTGGCAGATGAGATCAGAAAGTTAGCTGAAAATTCACAAACAAGTATATTGGAAATAACGCGAAAATTGGAATTATTTATCAAAAATCTGGATGCCATCATCCAAAAAACAGAGAGTAAGACCTCTGAAACCGGAAAGATTGTCAGTAAAGCTGAAACAATTTCCCAAGCTGTACGTGGATTTTCATCGACTTTTGAGCAGTTAATAGATAATGTCAATGTCTTTTCAACGGATATGAATCGAGAGTTTGAAAAATTCTCTGAATTTGAGAAAAAAACAAATGAAGTAACTGGAGAGTTCAAGGGGGTAATTGTCAATATAAACGAAGTGCATGATGCCTTTGATGAATTAAACCGCACCAGTTCGAATTTGCTGAAAACGGCGGATGAATTCACGAAAATATCCCGCTTGCTCAGAGAAAAATTTGAGGTATTTAAAATTTGATCATTCTAATGGCTTGTGTTTTTAAAACTTCATAATAAACCTTTGACAGCTTATCCAAAAAGGTGTATAATAAAATGTCCGGACAATCCGGTTATTTAAAAAACGATTGAAAGCAGAGGTGGCCCATGGAGCAAAGACCCTTGTATGAAATGGTAGCCGATTCGATACGCAAGTTACTCATTCAAAATCATCTCCAAGAGGGAGACAGTCTTCCAGGAGAATTTGACTTGATGAAAGAATATGCCGTGGGACGTGAAACCATTCGTCGGGCTTTGAAAATATTGGTTGAAGAGGGGTTGATTGTCCGAAGGCCCGGAAAAGGAACGAAGGTTTGTCGAAGAATTAAGCCGGATAACATCGAAAAGGTGGTTTCCTTTTCCTCAGAGATTGTGAAGCTGGGGATGGTACCATCAACCAAAATTAAGTATATTCGAGTCATTAAGGCGGATGAGGAATTGGCGGATTTGCTCTCTGTTAAAGCCGATCACGAGATTGTATCTATTCGACGAATCTGCTATGCCGATGATATGCCATTGGCAATAGAGGAAGGCTTTATAGATAAAGCGCTTCTGCACAATTTTTGTGAAGACGATTTCTCCGGTTCAATCTACAAAACA
>CAZVPY010000074.1:0-2267 GCA_964629135.1 uncultured Thermotogaceae bacterium
TTTTGAGTTACCGGTACCGCTAAAATAGAAGGTTGTGATAGTCATTATTGTCCTCACTTGACTCAGTAGTTCATCTCCAATTATTAAAAGTAATCTTTATCTTGAAATCTGTGAATTATATCATGATTGTATTAAGATGTGTTGGAAAATTAGTGAGGTTTTTTTTCTTAATACGGATTCAAAAGTCTCTGTTTAAGTTAAAGTCTATTTTAATTTGAATCGAAATTAATAATCATGGAAAACATACAACACATACAACACCTTTATTAAACTGTGCTGTTTAAATTTTGTGCTTTGCACAAGATTATAGCTTTTCTCCTAAAACCAGATAATTCACCGGATCATGAAACAAGGTTTTGGTTTCTTTGATTTGGAAGCCGTTTCCTTCGATTAAGACTTCAAGGTCTTCTTTTTTATAGAATGAAAGGTATTTGATGATTCCCAAAGATTTGGCCAGTTTTTCCAGCATATGCATCAAGGATGTTTTGAAACTTGTCTTTTCTGCATAACAATCAGTAGCAGTAATGAGTATCCCTTTCTGTTTTAAAATGCGATGGATTTCTTTTATTACGTTTTCGGGTGATTTGAAAACATGAAGGGTGTTAAAGAGCAGAACAACATTAAAAGCCTTGTCAGGATACTCAAGGTCATAGGCATCGCCGACTTGGAAGTTTATATTGTTTACCCCTTTTTGTTTTTGTTTCTCTTTGGCGATCTGAATCATCTTTTCTGAAAGATCAATTGCTTCAATTTCTTTGACAAAACCGGCCACTTCAAAGGTTATAATTCCTGTTCCACAACCGACTTCTAAAATTTTACTTTCATTGTTCACAAATTCCAGGGTTTTTTCCACAGATAGCTGATACGCTTTTTCAAAACGTTTAGTGTTTCGATCATAATATTTTGCACTTCGATCCCAGATTTTTCTTTCGTTGTTTACTCTGTTATTCAGAACAGTTTCCTCCATTTTCAATCGGCTTAAGAACTGTGATTGGCTTTTTCACTGTAATCTTTATTATTTCGTTTACATTTATATGAGACTCTCTTCTTAGGTTCTTTTGTTTCCCAGTATCCACTCTAAAGCATTTTCTGTTCCCTCATTAACAGCTTCCATGGAAACTGGAATTATAACATCTGGAACAATACCCTGCCCTTCTACCATCTCATCATTATACCAATAATAAACCTCATTGGATAAGCTATAGGAAAACCCATCTGGTAAACTCCTGGGAATCGCATCTGAATAAAAACCAGCCGTTCTCTCACCAACCCTTGTCACTCTATGTTTCGGATTCGCCAACATTCCACGTAAAACTGTCTCTGCTGCCCTCATGGTGATTCCACTGGTTAAAATATAAACTTCTCCTTCGTAAGTTATACTCTGGGGTTTCACGTAAACTTCTTGCAATGGTGTGTATTCACCCTTAGTAAAAGCTTGTTTCTTGTAAGCTAAATACTTTTTGTTAGTAAAATAGCCAGCGATGCACAAAGATGCCGCATCAAAACCACCATTATTAAACCTTAGCTCCATTGCTATTTTTTTGATCCCCTTTTCATTAAACTCACTGATAATTTGGTCCATTGCCTTTTTTGTGGAGCCAGTAATATTTAAGGATTCAACCCCCATACCATGGATAACTATGTAGCCTATTTGTTCTGATAACACACCATAACGAATAGGGCAGTTATTAAATTTTTTATAATTCATAACATAACGCTCTTGAATTAATGTTGCTAGTACATTCACCTGCTTGACATCAGAAATCCATTCTGGGATATAATCAGCTGGACTAAATGATTCCTCATTCCAATCAATGGCAATATGTCCGTCCTTCAAGTTTGAAACCAGTTCTCCCATATAGTTAAAAAGCGCTTGATCTGATGTTTCTTTTGTCACAGATTTTTGCAATGTCTCATACACTTCTGACAAGCTCACTCCATATAACTCTTGAAAAGCATAATTTTCTTGAAACATTTCATAAAACATACCGAATTTTTCCGCTTGCATCCCACTTTTTACTCTAATCTTAGATTCAAAAAAAATACTTTCCTTTTTTGTAAATGAATAGGTCACCTGAGCGCCTGCGTCAAAAAATTCCAAAACATCATCTGTTCTCTTGAGTTTAAACTTCCCAATACCTGAAATTAAGCTTTTTCCTAGTATAATCCCATTATAGTTATATTCTTTACAATAAAATGAATCAGTTACTTCAAAAGTTTTGGCTAAACCATTACTGATTTTAAAGGCCAATCCGTACCCTTGCATT
>CAZVPY010000074.1:2348-7251 GCA_964629135.1 uncultured Thermotogaceae bacterium
CTGTAAATATTAGAACTACCACTACTACCCAAATGAACAATTTCCAAAACTTCCTTCCTTATAAAAGCCATAATGAAGTTGTTTTTCCTTCTAAAATAGATCATGAAAAGAGGTATTAAAACAATACCGCCAATAACACCAACTAATAAAGCGGCAAAGCCTCGTAAGGTTCCTGCTACAATCAAAAGATCCATAGCAGTTGTATTTGAATGAGTGGCTATTGTATTTGCATAATGAATATCTGCAAAGCATAAAAGCAATTGTGTAAAGGCATAAACAAAAATGACCACACTAATTAGCTTTGATATTTTGCTCTGATCCTTTTTCCAACAATTTCTAAAACCAATGCCAAAAAAGTTCAAAGAAACCACAACAATAGGTCCTGCTATAAATCCTGTTATGTAGATGGGTAACTGCATAAAATGGTAACTTCCGTTTGAGGCAAATATGATGATATCTGCTACTGTATGCATATCAGATATTAAGACACTGAACAAAGTAGCTATCAAACCAGCAAATGGCCCAATTACAATTTTTTTGTTGATGTTTTCCATGACATCTCCTTAATAGCCTTTTATTTCATGCAGTGTCTTCGTATGGAGAACTTTTTTGATTGGTTTTTAAACTTGCAAATTAGATCATTACACAAGGACGGAGGTGTCGGTTAGTCACTTTCCTGCTTTTTAACATATTCGGTAATAGTTTGGTAGCTAATGGTTCAATTTTGACACCATAACTTTCTGTCGGTCTATTTGATATAAACAGGTTATGCAAATAAGTTGTCCAATTCTTGCTCACCAAAATTTTGTTCTCAAACAACACCTAAATATTCCAGGTATCTTTGTTTTTGAGATCATAAAGAATTATTATATGGCACTCAATTTTCTAATCAGCTCTTCTATCTGTTTTTCTCTTTCGTTATTCGACCAATTGACAATGCCGGTGATGCGCAAATCCGTTCCTTTTTTCTGACAGAGTGACTTCAGTTTACGAATGGCACTATTGCCGCCCAACCATGGTTTCTTAAAGTGCTGTGTCACAAATCCATATACCTTTTTGCCTGATAAGTCCCCCACCTGATCCAGATACAGTTTCATTGCAGGAGCCAGAGAGAAGGCATGTACCGGTGCAGCAAAAACGAGAGTTTCATAATTTGAGACATCAGGGGTAGCTGTTAGACTCAGTTGGCCCGATGAGCCTTCCTCATCAGTGTTAACCTTCACCCTTTGGATCACGGCATCGTGTCCGGCTTCTATTAATGATTTTTCCAGTTTTTCTGCTACAGATAATGTATTTCCGGTTTTTGAGTAGACAATAATTCCTATTCCCATGCTTATTCCACCTTTCATGAAGTTAATCGTTCAGCTTTATTTTGAGCATTCATATAACCCTTTACAAATCATTATGAAACCGATGGTTTTTAATCCTGAAATTATAACATAATAATGTGAAGATGCAGTAGATCACTTATTGATGAAGTCGCTGTTCTTCTGTCAAGGGAACTGTGTCATCCCAATTGGCATAGCAGTCAATAAATCCATATTTCGCAGCTTTTGTGAACAGATTGGGGTTTGTGTACTCAGGATGAACGATACCGGGAGCCGTCATGAGTTTTTTGTTCATAATTTCTGTGAGTAGTTTTGTATCTGAAAGGCATTGATAATAGTCTTCCAGGTTCATTTCCAAGCAGTATCTGGTTGAAAATGGAAGGATGTGCCGGATGAAATACCATGCTTGTTCCAATAAATACCGTTTTCTGTTTTCAACGATTGACCAGTCAACTTGTTCAAATATCTGTTTTTCATTTTCTTTAAAGACCTTCACAGCTTCTCGAACCATTTTTGAACTTTCAACAATGTCATCAACAGTGGCTGCGTGATCAGCCTCACAATAGCTGACCAGATGAATGATATCTGGATGGATGAGCATTTGCAACAGTGTCGTCCTTGCTAACTGTCTTTTGGCCTTTTCTGGATTGGTACTGAAATGTTCGATGCCGGATCTGGTTTCAATAATGATTTTTGATGTATTCCCTATCGGTCTCAATTGACTAATAATTGTCAAAGCGGCCAACATTTTGGCCAAGTCGGCATAGTCTCCGGTTTCTGCAGGCTTGTTGAATTGAAATTGAAAGACACATTCTTTCACACCGCTACCATACAATACAGATGCAATCAGGGCATAATCAACTACAAACAGCGTATCATGCACAAATCGGGATGACCATTGATTGGGATCGTTCATCTCTACAGGAATGTTGAAACCGGACAGATATTTGACGGTCTCGATATGCTCTTCAAGGGCTTCAGGAACCGAAAGTGGTCCTCTCCCATCCAGTTCCGAAAACCAGAACAAAGGAACAGCCTGATGAGCTCCGATGAGCATGCCGATATCCAAACAAGTGTCCACAAAGGCTTTAAGATTAGAAACATGGGCATAAGGTTTTATGGAGGGGTAATTTCCTCGTCGGGTCGCCTGATACAACATTCTCAAATCGTTTTTATCTTTATAGGGAACACCGCCGTCATTTTTATGCTGTTTGAACATTTCCGGTTGATCAAAATATCTTTGTGACAAATCGGAAGACCCCAGGGAAATTTCATCCACGACCCCTGTTTCAGCAAGTCTTTTAATACCTTCTACAGTTGGAAAAATAGTTTCATCCGGAATACCGAAATGCGTTCTGATAATTGGCCCTTCAGATTCGCTTATTCTATGAGATAAGGAACCGATGGCTCTGGTAGTTGGTTTTCTTAAAGGTGGCTGATGCTCGTAGGCCTGATCTATGAAAACAGTCTCAGCCAGTTGATCCAACAACTCCAATTTGTGAGGTTCGGCTTCTTCTTTAACAATCCTGAGGATATCTGAACGTTCTTTTTCAGACAACACATTGAAGAAATCCAAAGTGCTGTTTGTCTTTTTCACAGTATCATTACTGGGTTCAATCAGGGTTAATCCAAATTGCTTATGGAGCCCTGTTTTTTCGATTAATTCAATGGTCTGACTTAACCCTGCAAAACAGATACGTACCATGGGATTGTTTAGCATTCCTGAAGGCTTTAACTTGTACAAAAACGCCTTTAACTCCTTTAGCCCTTCTTCAGAACTTAATCGATAGCTCAATCCGAGAAACTGAGGTTTGAATTTGATCAATTGCTGAATTTTCTCTTCATCCGGCATGGATGAAGGGAGAATATGCGTCTCGATATTGGAAAGCCTTGCTATTTTGGCCGCTTTGTGAATACCCAATATATGCGGATCATTGCCAATTGTTAATCCGATAAACAGTCTTTTCATGCAGTCTCCTATTCTTTGTTGCTAATATGTGTGATATTAGAATTAATCCGTGATTTTAAAATATTTACCCAGTAAATAATCCGTAATATAGTCTGTGCTGAAGGTTTTCAAATCCCGCCAGTCTTTTTTTAAACCTCTTTTAAAATATTTCTGATACAGCTCTAACAAGCGGTCCATTGGGCCGGTTTCCAAATCAAACCGTTTGGCAATTGCCCTTAATGGAACAATTCCTGTGGGAATATCTTCATCCACATATCTGTTTTGAGGACGCGATCTTTTTTTATAAGTGGAAGTCCTTGCGATGGCTTGATCAAGGCTTTCACCACTGATCCTGCCCACACCATAAGTATAATCCAGCCAATGTTGGGCTGACATAACGGCTTCATTAATCTCGATGAGATAATGTTGTCTCAGTTGCCTTAATTCAGTCAGATCTTCGTTTGCTTTTTTTTCTTTGTTTCTCAAAATACCCAGTATTTCAGCCCATCTTTCTTCATTGGGTTGTTCATGCAATCCGAAAACTTGCAAATTGAGATGAGTGGCAATTTGAAGACGAATCTGATCAACAGCTTCAATATGTTGGGCAACCGTTCTGTTTTTAGCAATGCCTTCCATGTAAAAGGAATACACTCTGTTTTCAGAGTTGGCAGTCTGTATCGCTTCATAATTCAATAAATAGGGGCCGGGATGAAAGATTGCCCCGATATTGCCTATCGAAGTGGTTGCCGGGACATGATTGAATATGGCCTGGGGATAAAGTTTTTTTACAACTCTTATGGATTCAGTTTTGAAATGGCCTTCAAGAGAACCCATCCAATTTCTTTTACGACGCTTTATATATACACTGCCGATTTGATTGGATTTACAGGAATAGGGGCAAGTTGAAAAGCAAATAAAGGGGTAACCCTCTCCCAGAATTTGCCATAAATAGGGAACGATAAAGGTACGGGATGGAGATAGGATGATTGGAATGCCACGTTCCTGTATTCCGGCTTTTTTTAATTGCGTTATGGTGTCTTTCAAATATTGGGAAGGGTGGGTGATGATGATGATATCAGATTCGTTGACGAGTCTTTTGATACTGTGTCCCACAGTGTGATGTTTTAAGGGGATTAATTGGCAATCATCTTTACCTCTCGATCTGGGAGTCTCAAGGTAAATACCGTCTTGATTGTTGATGGAATCGACAAATGCCTGTCCGTGTACTGATTTTCTGGCATAGCCATACACTTGAACCTTTTTTTTGATCAAATCAGCGAATGTGGCGCTGCCTGATTGTGAACTGACTGAATGAATGCCGATTTTCAGCATTGTACTAAAGGTAACCCATCTCTATTGTATAAAAGCTCATTGCTTGTGCCTCCTTGTATGAATCCGCTTTTCTGTTTCAATAATGCAAAGTATATCCAAATTCACACATAAAGTCAACAGCAATAAAAGCAAGGCCTTTACTATAAGTAATTTCCCGTTTTTAGGCTAACATAATCATTCGAGATAATTTATATTTTTTTCACCATACTGTATGAGTTAAAACCCCTTGGATCATTCTCCTTAGTGAGAAAGACTTTGTAGCCTAATTTCTCATAGAATTTTTCTGCTTGAAATC